>JANOKQ010000358.1:0-8278 GCA_031419375.1 Acidimicrobiaceae bacterium | reverse complement strand
AGCCGACCGGGTTGCCCACACCGCGGAGGAACTCGATGTGGGCACCGTCGAGCTGGCGCGTCCGCTCACCGATCCAGAGCAAGTGGGCCGAGCAGTCGTACCAGAGTCCGGTCAGTGAATCCTTGCGCGTGAGTGCCTCTTCGTAGCCGAGCAGCAGCGCCTCGTGGCTGGTGTACACGTCGACCTGGCCGAGCTGGTGGTTGGCCTCGGTCTCGATCCCGCAGGCGCGCATGAAGTTGAGTGCCCGGTCGATCTCGCTGGCGAGCTGTTCGTAGCGGCGACCCTCGGGGCTGGAGGCGACGAACTCCTGGGTCCACGCGTGTACCCGGGTGAGGTCGGCGAAGCCGCCTTTGGTAAACGCTCGCACCAGGTTCAGTGTGGCGGCCGACTGGTTGTAGGCCTGGACGAGGCGATCGGGGTTCGGTGTACGGGCCAGCACCGTGGCGGCAAAATCGTTCACGATGTGGCCACGGAAGCTGGGCATCTCGACGTCGTCAATGGTCTCGTGCGTTGCCGAGCGGGGCTTGGCGAACTGTCCGGCGATGCGCCCGACCTTCACCACCGGCACGCCGAGTGAGTAGGTGAGCACGACCGCTATCTGCAGGATGACGCGCAACTTTTCACGGATGTTGATCGCCGAGAAGTCCTCGAAGCTCTCGGCACAGTCGCCGGCCTGGAGGAGGAACGCGTTGCCGGCGGCCACATGGGCGAGCGATGTTTGCAGCGACCGGGCCTCACCGGCAAAGACCAGCGGGGGATAGCCGGAGATCTGCTTCAGTGCCCGTTCCAGATCGCCCTGATCGGGCCAATCCGGTTGCTGATTGGCCGTGTGCGATTGCCACGACGACGGAGTCCAAGCTCGTGCCACGGCAAAACTCTAGCGACGGGCCTGCAAACGACGGCAGAGAGAATCATCACGGTCGTGATGCTCGGCCAGCGCAGCGGTGCGCAACAGCGGCCCTGGCGGTGCCGAGAAGCTGAACATCACCATCTCCCCGGCCATCGTCACCGAGAACTGCCCGACGATCTCGTCGGCCACGATGTCGATGCCAACACCTCCTGCAGCGGCGCCCAGGCGATCGGCGATGTGACCCGGTAGCTCGGCAACGATGGCGGCATCGCCAACACCGCGCGCCACGAGGTTACGTGGTGCGGAGTCGGTCAGGCCCAGCGTCCAGATGGGTGTTCCGTCGGCATCGGCCGGCCCCTCGACCAGGCGAGTCTCGCCCGTTCCATCAGCGTTGAGGCCGGGCTGATCCGGGTCGACGATGAGGGTGGCGTGGATGCGGCGGATGCCGTTGTTGGCGCGTTCGAGGGCCACCCATACGCCCTGTTCGGCGATGTACACCGCGTCGCAGTTCGCCGCGTCCGCGACGATCGCGACGATGCCGTCACGGGGCACCGGGGTCGACGGGTCGTACACCACCAGCGCCGGCGCCGGGTCGGAGAAGACGGCGTCGTCGATCCGGTAGCGGGCCTCGGTGAAGCCGGGTTCTTTCAGGTTCTGCGTCCATACCGCAAGGGCGACGTTGGTCCAGGCACCCCAGGCCGCCAATGCGACGAGCCCGAACCTCCAGCCGCGTCGAAGCGTGCGGCTGCCTGGCGCCACAGCGGCGAAGGCGAACGCGGCCGGCAGGATCAGCAGCGGCAACATGTCGACGAGGTAGCGGTTGCCGATGAAGCCGATCGTGAACGTCGGGAGCGCAGCGATTGCGCCGCCGATCATCAAATTAAGGGGGACCCATGCCCGACGCGCCAGCAGCACCACGGCCCCGATGGCCCCGGCCGCAAGCAACACGGTGGCGGTGGCGGTGAGCGACGCGGCCGGGGTGATCGTTTCCAGCGGGTACGAGCTGCGATCGGTGGCCAGCGGCCCGAACCTGACGAACGGGATCAGCCGCTCGAAGCGCACGGTGTCGGGTCGCAGGTAGTGCACGATCGTGGTCGACAGAAACCGCGGGCTGAAGAAGCTGCCGTCGTTGCCGGCGAACCACGCGGCGCGTGACGCGTCGTTGATGCTGAGCACCTGTCGTTCGGCGGGCAGGTCCAGGAGCGACCCGAACTTGGCGACGTTGACGGCGACATGGGTGGCGAACCCGGCGACGCACGCGCCGATCACGATCATGGAGTTGTGGCGCTCACGACGAAACATCGACAACGCCACGATCCCAGCGCCTACCGCCATGCCGATGCCGACGGGCGCGCGGGTCAGGATCGCCGCCGCGATGGCGGCACCGGTCAACACCGCGTCGCGCCGCGTCGGGACCGCTGCACAGCGCAGCACACCGACCATCGCCCACACCGCGAACGCCGCAGCCCACAACTCGGTCTCGTGATACACGCTCACCCACCCGGCCAGGAACAGCGCCGGCGAACATGCCACTGCAGCCACGAACCCGCCCTCCCGCCACGCCGATCCGGCCCCGGGCGCGGGCGCGGTCGTGGCGGAAGCGGCGGAAGCGGCGGAAGCGGCGGAAGCGGCGGAAGCGGCGGAAGCGGCGGAAGCGGCGGTTCCTGGGTCGATCTTCAGCCGGTTCCTGGCGACCCAGGAGCGGGCCGCTACGAGCAGGTGGTACGAACCGGTGCACAGCACCACGAAACCGACGATCATCGATATCCGGGTTAATCTCCCGGCGAACACGTTGTCGCCGAACACACTGTCGCCGAACAGTTCGCCGAGCACGGCAAACGGCAGCCGGGCCAGAGCCAGGAACGGACCGTAGTACAGGTAGGTACGACCGTCGATCAGGAACCCTTCGGGACCCGGTACGTCGGGGCGCACCGCCAGGCGCAGCCGCAGGAACGAGCGGGCCTGTTCGTCGTAGAAGTCGTTGCTGAACCCGGCGTCGGCGAACAGGTCCCATGGCCGCATCCGGCACACGATCAGGGTGAACACCACGGTGGCGACGACGGTGACCACCCGCGCCGCTCGCGCTGGCTGATCAGTCGGCGCTGTGCGCCACATCGAGAGCCGGGTTGACGTCGTACTCGTAGACGAACTGATAGGCGAACATCGTCGGCCACATGCGCACCAGGGCGCGGTCGATCAATGCAGCGGCGCGGCCGAGGCTGCGTTCGGTGCCCACGCCGAGCGCGTCGAACGGCAGGCCGGTGTGCCGTCGGGCGATCGGCTGCAGGCCGACCTGTTTGGCCAGGCGGGTGAAGCTGCGCCGGGTGAAGAAGCGGAGGTGGGTGGTGTCGAGGATGCCGCGCTGGTCGTAATCGAACAGGCCGATCATGGTGCGACCGCGCGGGTACCAGTGGGAGATGTTGGGCACGCTGGCGATGATCGTGCCGCCCGTGGCGAGGCGGTGGGCCATCTCCATGAGCAGCACGTCGGGCCTGCGCACGTGCTCGATCACGTCGGCCGCGATCACCACGTCGAAGTCGGCTCCCACGCTGTCGGGGATTCCGGTCTCGAGGTCGGCTCGGATGAAGTTGTCGGTACGCCCGCCCACGCCGGGTTCCTCGGCAACGTCAACCCCGGTGACGTGATGCCCCTGGCGGCGCAGCGCTTCGGCCAGCCATCCGGGGCCGCAACCAACGTCGAGCACCCGGGCCGGTGGGCGGTGCTGCATCATCTGCAGGACCCGTCCGTGCGAACTGTGCGCAGAGGGCTTGTAGGCGTAGGGCTCGTTGACCCGCCCGAGGCGCCCGCCGCCGAACCCGCTCCGCCCAACACGGTGGCGGATGGTGTCGATGACGATGTCGCGCGCGTAGGCGATGCCGTTGACGTGGCAGATCTCGTCGCCGTAGTAGGTGGGGATCGGCACCTCGACGATCGGCCGGTTCGCGGTGACGAGCTCGAGAATGATCTCGGTGTCGAAATCGAAGCCATCGCTGTTGCCGACGAACGGCAGCTCGGCGAGTGCGCTCACCCGGTATGCCCGGTAACCGGAATGCCATTCGCTGAGCCGTAACCCGGTGAGGGTGTTCTGGAACGTGGTGAGGATGCGGTTGCCGACGAACTTGTACAACGGCATCCCACCCCGCCGGGCGGCACCCCGGTCGAGCATCCGCGAGCCGAACACCGCGTCGGCACGGCCGTCGAGGATTGGGGCGATCAGCTCGCCCATCACCTCGGGGGCGTACTGGCCGTCACCGTGGAGCAGCACCACCACGTCCCAGCCGTGGTTGATCGCGTAGGTGTAGCCGGCTTTCTGGTTGCCCCCGTAGCCGAGATTGGCCGGATGGCGCAGCACCGTCAGCGGGAGCGAGGTGCCGTCGTGCGTGGTGCCCCGCTGGAGGTACTCGGTGGCGACCGTGAACGTGTCGTCGGTGGAATGGTCGTCTTGGACGAGCACCTCGACGAGTTGGTCGCGGATGTCCGCGGGGATCCGGTCGAGCACGTCGACGAGTGTGGTTTCGGCGTTGTACGCGACGACGAGCACGCCGACCTTCATGGGGGCAGCGTACTCGTCGATCGGGAAACGATGGGGGAGCCGGATGGCTCAGGCAGCGAGGATGCGGACCGCGTCTTCGCGGAGACCGGCAACGGCGCGGCTGACGAGGCGGCGGGCGGCTTCGGCGGTGACGCCGAGGTTCTCGCCGACTTCGCGGAAGCTCTTGCGCTCACCGTCGAGCAGGCCGAAACGTGCCTCGACCGCGTACCGGGCTCGCTTGTCGAGCGTGCCGAGCAGTTCGTCGAGCAGTTCGGTGTCGACCATGGCCATGACGGCGTCTTCTGGGGTGCCGTCGCCGTTGGCCATCAGGTCGCCAAGGGTTGCATCGCCGTCGTCACCGATGGTCTTGTCGAGCGAGACCGGGGTCGTGAGGCGGTGCAGTTCGGCGTTGCCGAGGTCGAGGGTTTCACCGTCGCCGGAAGCCTGGCGCAGTGCGGCGCGCAAGCTGGCCGAACGGTCGCCGGGGATGCGGATGAGGCTGGCCTTCTGGTCGAGGGCACGGCCGATCGCCTGACGGATCCAGAACGTGGCGTAGGTGGAGAACTTGAAGCCACGGCGCCAGTCGAACTTGTCGACCGCGTGCTCGAGGCCGAGGTTGCCCTCCTGGATGAGGTCGAGCAAGTCCATGCCCTGGGGCAGCGGGTAACGGCGGGCGATGCTCACCACGAGGCGAAGGTTGGAACGAATGAAGCGGTCCTTCGCCGAAGCGGCTGCCGCGACGGCACCCTTCAGGGCGGCGCCCTTTTCTCCGGCGGCCAGCTTGTCGGCTGCGGCACGGCCGGCTTCGATCACACGCGACAGCTCGCGCTCTTCTTCGGCGTTGAGCAAGGAGACCTTGCCGATATCGTTCAGGTACAGTCCAATTGAGTCGTTCATGGCATCTCTCTTCAACTACGGCGGGCGAGGCAGTATTCCGGCGGGTGGGGTGTCGATTGGCACACGTTGACAAATCTCGCTGCGGGCGCAGCGAACAGGGCGTGCCTCTGACCGATGAGCCGACGCCCAATGGGGGGTTGGTGCCGGAATTCGGGGGACAAAGAACAGTACTACATCTGTCAGACCGTGTCAGGTCGAAATGTACGAGTCACTACTTCCTTGCCCAGTACCCGCACGGCCGCACCCGTAGACTTCTGCTCCGATGCCCTTGCCACCAGCAGTTTCACGTCTCGCGCCGGGTGATGGCTGTGCGGGCGACGACCGGACCGCGCTGAAAATCGGCCTGTTTGGGGGTACGTTCGATCCGCCTCATGTTGGACATCTCGTCACTGCCGTCAACGTTCGTCACGCGCTCGCGCTGGATGTGGTGGTGCTGATGGTCGCCAACGTGCCGTGGCAGAAGCAGGGTATGCGGGCGATCACGCCGGCCGAGGACCGCCTGGCGATGGTCGAGGCTGCGGTTGCCGACGTCGATGGTCTGGTTGCCGGCGAGACCGAGATTCGTCGAGGTGGGGCCAGTTACACCGCCGACACGCTGCGCTCACTGGCCGAGAAGTACCCGGGGTGCGAGCTGTTCACCATCGTCGGTGACGATGCCGCGGCCGGGATCACCACCTGGGAGCGCTACGACGAGGTCGTCGAGCGGTCGTCGCTGGTTGTCGTTGATCGTCCCGGTGCTCCTGTGTCGTTGCCGGCGCAGTTCGAATGGATTCACGTCGAGGTGCCGCACCTCGAGGTGTCGAGCACCGATCTGCGGTCCCGTGTCACCGACGGTCGACCGCTCGATTACCTACTCACCGAGCCGGTGCTGCGCATTGTTCGGCAGCGGTCGCTGTACCGCGAGGCTGCATGAGCGCGATCGCTGAACGCCGTCGTCGCCGCACCCTGATCATGTTCCTGATCACGATGCTGGTGCTCGGCGCTGTGCCGGCGCTCGGCTACGTCGGGGTGAACGCGGTGCTCAACTCGACCGGTGGCCGAAGCGCCGATGACGGCAACCTGCTCGTGCAGCGGTTCCCCGACACGCCTGCGGCGTTGTACGTGACCGTCGATGAGGCCGGGGTGCTGGCCAGCGCAACGGTGTTCGTGATCGCGCCCGTTGGGGTCGGTGGCAGCATCATCTCGGTGCCGGTCAACGCCGACGTCGGGTTCAGCCCCCAGGCGCGGCAGTCGCTGCAGGACGTGTATGCCGAAGGCGGGTTGGAGTCGACGGTGTTGCAAGTGGAATCGCTGTTGCTGGTCACGATGAGCTATTCGGCCGAAGCCAACGTGCAGCAGGCTGCCGGCTTCCTCGTCCCGTTCGAGCCGTACGCGGTCGACCTCGCGACCGACGTGGTGGGCACGTCGGCGGACGGCACCGACGACTCGATTCCCGCTGGGGTCTCGACGCTTGATGCCGCCGGCGCCGCGAAGGTGCTCACCTACGGTGCCGGTGTTGCAGCCGAGGGTGCTCGCACGGCCAACATCGAGGCGCTGTGGGCGGCGCTGGCAGTGTCAGTCGGAGCGGGGAACCCGGTTGACCAGACCCTTGTCGCCACGGCCAATCCGGCCGCCGACAGCACTGTCGTGTCCGGGTCCGTATCCGGGTCCGTGGTGTCCGGGTCCGTAGTGTCCGGGTCACCGACGACGGCCACGCAGCAGCGTCCCGACGACTTCGAGCAGTTCGTCGAGCGGTTGTTCTCGGCTGCGGTGCAGACCCGGGGGTTGTCGACGGCCGAGCTCGAGGGTGACCAAAATCCGTCCGGGGTTGACGTGGTCGAGGTCGACCGGGCCGAGGTGGTGTACGTGTTCGCGAGCATTGCGCCTGGGTCGATGTCGACCCCCGATGTGGGACCGAGGCTGCGCATCGAAGCCCCGGCGGGCTACGACGTGGCGGTCAAGGAGACGCTGCGGGTGTTGCTCTTCCTCAAAGCAAATGTCGTGTCGGTTGATAGCACGGGGGAGCGGCAGGCCGATACCGTCTTCTACGTACCCAACGATGCCGACAGGGTTCGGGTGCAGACGGCCGACGTCATCTTCGACGAGGTCCGCTTCGGTGAACCCGTCGTGCGCGTTGAGGGCGTCGATGCCACCATCGTGCTCGGAACCGATTATCTAGAGAGTGTGGACGTGTGAACTTTCCCGAATCCCAAGCGCTGGCGATCAGCGCAGCGCGTGCCGCCGACGACATGAAGGCCGACGACACGCTGATCCTCGGGGTGGGGGAGCTGTTGTCGATCACCGAGTACTTCGTCGTGGCGAGCGCGTCCAACCGGCGCCTGGTGCGCGCCATCGTCGATGCCATCGAAGATGCGGTGCGCGAGTTGCATCAGCGTTCGCCCTTGCGGATCGAGGGCCTCACCGAGCAGCAGTGGGTGCTGATCGATTACGGCGACGTGGTGGTGCACGTGTTCACCGAGGAGACGCGGGCGTATTACGAAATCGAACGGCTGTACAGGGATGTTCCGCGCCTTGACTGGAAGTAGTTAATTTAGCACGGATTGTGGTATTTCCATCTCGATTCGGGATGCAAACAAGTTTGGTATCGCTAGCATTGATGGTGCTATGAGCTTCACCCTGACCGGCCCGTTCGATACGGGCAAGCTTCCCCGTCTCGCGCCCGACCCGGTCACCATCACCGTGGCACGCACGGTGCTGCCCGGATTTGAGGCCCAGTTCTTGTGCTGGGCAGACGAGTTGGTTGCCGTGGCCCGTGCCGCACACGGATGCCTCGGTGCCGCGGTGTTCCATCCCGGCGAGGCCGGCGGCGAGTATCAGATCATCGTCCGCTTCGCCAACGGCATGCTGCTGCGCGAGTGGGAGCGTTCGGCGGTGCGCAACGAGTTGATGGAGCGTTCCGAACTGTTTGTGACCGGTGTGCGGATGCAGCGCACCGTTGGGGTGGACGCCTGGTTCGAGGCAGCCAGCCATGCCGTGCCCAAGCGCCCCTGGTGGAAGCG
>JANOKQ010000357.1:0-10577 GCA_031419375.1 Acidimicrobiaceae bacterium | reverse complement strand
GCGCCGCCGGGGGGGGCCGGTGGCTCCCCGGGGGGGCGGGGGGGGGGGGGGGGGGCGGGTGGGGGGGGGGGGGGGCGGGGGGTGGGGCGGGCGGCTCGTTGGGCTTCGGCCATGGCGGCGATCTCATCGATCTCCTCGGTGGCGAAGCCGGCCATTTCGCGGAACGTGCGGGCCAGGCGGATGGAGGCCTCGCGGGTTTCGCCGCGCGCACCGCGGAAGTTGAACAGGCCGTCGACGGTACGTTGGAAGTCGAGTGCGGCCTTCTGCCGCTCGGGGTCGTCCTTGGTGACCTCACGCAGCCAGGTGCTGCCCATGCGGACGTGGGTGACCTCGTCGGCGAGCATCCAGTCTTCGGCGAAGTGCAGCACCGGGTCGTTCATCTCGGTCGCGAAGTCGCGCATGGTGGTGAACACGTCGATCGCCAAACCTTCGAGTGCCCGGTTGACCCCGGCGAGGCGGAACACCGGATCGGGGTGGCAGGCCGCCTCGAACAACGTGACTGCCTCGCTGTACTCGCCGACGTCGATGCCCATGTGCTCGCCGAGAACGAGGCTGATCTCGACATGCCTGGCCTCGTCCCAGCACTGGCGGGCCATGTCGATCTTCATCGCGAACGGGGTCTCGTCGGTGGTGTAGTCGAACGCGGTGCGCCCGGCCCCTTCGAGCGCCTGGATCTCGCCGACGAAGATGCCGTGCATCTGGCGGCGGGCGTTGTCGCCGCACTCCACGCTGTCGGGGTTCATCCGCCGGTCTTCGCCGATGTCGTTCGGGCGTTCATCGGCGAAGCGCTCGGCGGTGGTGATCCGCTTGAAACGGTTGTCGCGGGCGAGGGCTGTGGGCGGCAACTGTGTGCGCATGTGAAAACCGTACCCCACCCTGGTGGGGCGGCCATGATGGGGGAGTGCGCGTGGCCTACACCTTGGAGCAGTGCTGGCACGATGTGCCGGGCGGAACCGCCGTCGCCGCGCTGCGCGTGGCCGAGGCGTTGGCCGCCCACGAGGACATCCGCCTGATCGGAGTGGCCGGTCGTCATCGGCACCTGCCCGACGATCCGTGGATGCCGACCATGCCGATCGCTCATCTCCCGCTCGCCGCCCCTTGGCTGTATCAGACCTGGCTGCGCCTCGGGTGGCCGAAGGTCGAGCATGCAGCAGGCCACGTCGATGTCACCCACGCGACGGGCTTGATCCCGTGCCCGACCGATGCGCCGCTGGTGGTCACCCTCCACGATGTGGCGTTCCTGCATGACCCGTCGCACTTCTCCAAACATGGGGTACGCGTGTTCACCGCCAGCCTCGACCGCATCCGGCGCCACGCCGATCTGGTGCTGTGCAGCAGTCAGGCCACACTCGACGACGTGTCAGCGGCAGGTATCGCCGACGACAGGTTGCGGCTCGTCCCGCTCGGGGTGGACGTCGACCCTGCCCCCGCATCCGAAGTCGCCCGGGTGCGGCTGCTCTACCGCCTCCCGGAGCGATACCTGTTGTTCGTCGGCACCGTCGAGCCGCGCAAGAACCTGCGCGGGCTGTTGGCTGCGGTGGCGATGCTCGAAGATCCGCTGCCCGTGGTCATCGCCGGCGCGCAGGGGTGGGGCGACGTCGGTATCGACCCCAACTACGACGCCCATTTCCTGGGCTTCGTGCCCAGCGACGACCTGAACCCGCTGTACGCCGGGGCCGAGGTGTTCTGCTACCCGAGCGAGCGCGAGGGCTACGGTCTGCCGGTGCTGGAGGCGATGGCCCAGGGCGTACCGGTGGTCACCAGCAAGGGGACCGCGACCGAGGAGACCGCTGGATCGGCCGCCGTGCTGGTCGACCCGAAGGATGCAGGCGACATCGCCCGCGGGATCACCGAGGCGATCACCCGCCGCGCCGAGTTGTCGGCCAAGGGTGTGGCCCGGGCCCACCGGCTCACCTGGGCGCTGACCGCCGACCGAACCGCTGCGGTCTACCGCGAACTGGCCCGATGACCTTGCGGGTAGGCGTGAACATGCTGTGGTGCGTGCCCGGCGCGGTCGGCGGATCCGAGCAGTACCTCGTGCGTCAGTTGGAAGGTGTGCGCTCGGTTGCCGACCGGGGCCGCCTCGATGTATCCGTGTTCGCGACCTCGGAGTTCAACCGGATGCACGCCGCGGCGCTGGCAGGAACTCGCCTCGTCGACGGTCCCGGCGACAGCCGCCGCCGAGCCGTGCGGGTGGTACACGAGAGCACCTGGCTGTACCGACACACAGGTGGTGTCGACGTGGTGCACCATGGGGGTGGCACCGCGCCTGGCCTATCTCGGCACCCCTACGTGCTCACCGTGCATGACGTGCAGTACCTCAGCTTCCCGCAGTACTTCAGCCGATTGAAGCTTGCCTACCTGAACACGGCGATGCCGCGTTCGGCCCGTCGCGCCCGGGTGGTCACGGTGCCGTCGAACTACGTCAAGGGCACCGTCGTCGATGCGTTCGGCGTCGATCCCGCCCGCGTCGTGGTGGTGCCGCACGGCTATGAACCGGCGCTTTTACGCGAACGAACGCCAGCGCCGGAGCTGCGCCAGCGGTATGGCCTCGGCGACGGGCCGGTGGTGGTGTACCCGGCGATGACCGCGCCACACAAGAACCACCGGTTCCTCATCGAGCTGATGCAGCGATCGTGGACCGACCCAGCGCTGCGACTGGTGCTGATCGGCGGAACCGGCCTGGCCGACGACGCGGTCACGTCGGCGATCGCAGCTGCGGGACCTGCCGTTGAACGGCGCATCGTGCGGGCGGGGCGTGTGTCCGACGCCGACCGCAACGGACTGCTGGCAATGGCGGCTGCGCTGGTGTTCCCCAGTGAATACGAGGGTTTTGGGGCGCCGTTGATCGAGGCGATGGCGCTCGGCACCCCGGTGGTGTGCAGCGACGCGACCTGCCTGCCCGAGGTGGCGGGCAACGCCGCGATCGTCTGCCCGCTCGATCTCGACGCGTGGGCCGACGCACTCGATCAGGTCGTGCAACGCCGCACCGAGCTCGTCGCTGCGGGTATCGAGCGGGTGGCCGCATACACCGCTCGGCGTTCCGGCCAGGCGCTGCTCGGCGCGTACGAACTGGCGGCATCATGACCGCGGGCCGGCCGTTGCGCCTGGCGGTGCTGTGCCCGCACTTCGCCCCCGACACCGCGCCGACGGGCGATGTGATCACCCGAATCGTCACCGAGCTCGTCGGCCTCGGCCACGAGGTGCATGTGGTCACCTCGTTGCCGTGGTACCGCGAGCACCGCATCGAGGCGGGATGGACGGGCAAGCGGGTGCGCCGCGAGCGGCAGTCGTGGGGGTCGATCACCCGCGTCGATCCGTTCCCAGGCGACGACAAGCGCAACCTGGTGCGCCGGGCGATGGGCTATGCCGGGTTTTCGCTGCTCAGTGGTGCAGCATCGTTGCGCGGCGGCCGCGTCGATGCGGTGATTGCCATGTCACCGCCGCTGACGATCGGCCTGACGGGCTGGGTCACGCACCTCGTCCGTCGCGGCCCACTGGTGTTCAACATCCAAGACGTGTTTCCCGACGCAGCAATCGAAACCGGGGCCATCTCCCGCCGATCGCTGATCGCTGTGGCACGCTGGCTCGAGCGGGTCAGCTACCACCGCGCCGCGGCGATCACCGTGCTCAGCAACGACCTGCGCGACAACGTGGCCGCCAAGATGCGGGCCTCGCGCCGCGACCGGGTGCACGTGATCCCCAACTTCGTCGACACCTCGTTCATCGAGCCGGGCCACCGCATCACGCCCTATCGCGCCGAGCTCGGGATCGGTGACGACTCGGTGGTGATGTACGCGGGCAACGTCGGGTTCTCGCAGTCGCTGGAACTGCTGCTCGACGCGGCGCGCGAGTTGCCGGAGGTGACGTTTGTGATCAACGGAGATGGCGCAGCCGGCGCGTCGCTGCGTAAGCAGGCCGTCGGGCTGGCCAACGTGCGCTTCGCCGGCTACCAACCCAAGGACCGGCTGCCCGAAGTGCTTGCCTCGGCCGATCTGCATGTGGTGCCGTTGCGCGCCGGGCTTGGCAACGTCAGTGTCCCGTCGAAGACGTACTCGATCTTGGCAGCCGGACGGCCGGTGCTGGCCGCGATCGACCCCGGAACCGAGGTGCCGCGGATGCTCGCCGCCTCGGGTGGGGGAGTGAGCGTGGCACCAGACGACCCCGCTGCGTTCATCGGCGCCCTGCGCGAACTCCTGGCCGACCCCACCGCGTTGGCCGAACGCGGACGAGCCGGCAGGCGGTGGGTGGAGGGGATCGCTTCGCCCCACGCAGTTGCCGTGGCCTACGAGACGCTGGTCCGTTCGCTCGTCACTCGCCGCTGAGGGCCCTACCCGGGTGCCAGCGATTCGCCTTTGTCAAGCGGTAGCATTTCCGATTCGTGGCCACGTCCTCATCGTCTTCCTCCGCTAAAAAAGTTGCCAGGCTCGCCCAGAAGGACAAGGGCAAGAAGGTGCGCTTCCAAGGCGGAACACTGTTCCCAGCCGTTGTCATCGGCGTGTTGGTGCTTGGTCTTGTCACCATCGCCTACGCTCGTGAGAGCCGTCCCGATGCCGGGTCGTTCCCCCCGCAGATCGGCGATCACTGGCATGCCGCCGTCGGCGTCTACGTGTGCGATGGCTTCCTGCCCAAGATCGCCGGTGACGCCGAGGAAACCGTCACCGACGCCAGCGGGCAGTCGTACGTGAACGACCTGTTCGGCACCACGGGCGTGCACAGCCACGACGACGGCGTCATCCACTGGCACCCGTTCACCGCCAAGTCGATCGGCCGGCGGGCCAAGCTCGGCCTGTACCTCGATGTGTACGACATCGGTCTCAGCGCCGATCGGTTGTCGCTGCCCGACGCCCAGGGCGGCACCACCTACGACGCCGACGACTTCAAGTGCGACGGCAAGGATGTCGACATCAAGGTGGTCACCTGGGCCAACAATGCTGAAGTCGGTTCGGGAACCACCTACACCACCGATCTCGGCGACGTCGGCCTGAGCAACGACGGCATGATCTACACGATCGCGGTTGTGGCAGCAGGTGTCGAGGTAGGGATGCCGCCATGGGCTGCTGACCTGCAAGAACTTGGTGCTGCCGACGGAGGCAACGTGCCGACGCCCGGATCGACACCGGGTGTCACCGCAGTACCGGGCAACACGTCACCGACCGGCAGCACGTCACCGGCCGGCAGCACCGAGCCGGCCCCGTCCACCACGGCGGGATGATGCGGGCGGTCGTACTGGTCGGAGGCTTCGGCACCCGGTTACGGCCGCTCACCTACAGCGTGCCGAAGCCGATGCTGCTCGTCGGGCACGTGCCGATCATCGAACGGCTCATCGCCAACCTCGTGCGCGGCGGGGTCACCGACGTCACGTTGGCGTTGGGCTTCAAGCCCGAGCCCTTCCTGGCAGCGTTCCCAGATGGCACCTGCGCCGGTGCGCAGCTTGGTTATGCGGTCGAGCCGGAACCGCTCGACACCGCTGGCGCGATCCGCTTTGCCGCAGATGCAGCCGGAATCGACGACACGTTCATCGTCGCCAACGGCGACGTGCTCACCGACCTCGATATTTCCGCGATGGTCGCCCAACACCGCGCCGCAGAGGCCGAGGCAACCATCCACTTGATTGCGGTTGACGACCCGTCGGCGTTCGGGGTGGTTGCACTAGATGCCGACGCCAGGGTGACCCAATTCGTCGAAAAACCGGCACCCGGAACGGAGCCGAGCAACCTCATCAATGCCGGCACCTACGTGCTTGAAGCATCGGTGCTGGAACGCATCAGCCCAGGCCGGAAGATATCCATCGAGCGGGTGACGTTCCCGGCGATGGTGGCAGAGGGGGGAGTGTTCGGCCACCCCACCGACGACTACTGGGTCGACACCGGCAAGCCCGAGTTGTACCTGATGGCCAACCTCGACCTGGTGTCGGGTCGCCGCCGCGGGCAGACCTGCCCGCCCGTTCATCCTGATGCCGCGGTCGATGTGACGGCCAGGCTCGAACGCTCGATCGTGGGGACTGGGGCACAGGTCGCGGCCGGCGCCCACATCGTTGATTCCGTCGTACTGGATGGCGCGTCGATCGGGGTCGGCGCCAGGGTCGCCAATTCGGTCGTGATGGGCACGGTCGGCGCTCGGGGGTCGATTGCGCGATGCGTCATCGGTGCCGACGGTTCCGTCGGTGAGGGCGAACACGTCGTCGATGAACGCCGCCCCAATTGAGTGCGGCCGCACTAGCCCGATGAGGGCGATGGTGGTTGGCGGAGCAGGGTTCATCGGTTCGCACCTGGTCGACCGCTTGCTGGCCGAGAACCACCACGTCGACGTGGTGGACAACCTGTCCACCGGCACCTTGGGCAATCTTGCTGCGGCCCGCGCCGCCGGGGGGGACCTGAAGATCCACAACCTCGACGTGTGCTCGAACGAGTTCACCTCCCTCGTCGCGATGCGCACACCCGAGGTGATCTTCCATCTCGGGTGGATGGTGCCGGGGCGGACCAGCCCGGCCACGCTGGCCGCGGCGGTGCACGGGATGATCAACGTGCTGGAAGCAAGCCGCCTCCTCGGATCGACCAAGGTCGTCACCGCAGCGCCGGCCACGGCGGTGTACGGCGAGGTCCCGAGCCGCGAGCAGCCCGTCAAAGAGGGCCGCGCCCACACGCCCGCCGGTGCACGCAGCGTGATCTGCCACGCCGTCTTGGAGCTGCTCGCCGCGTACCGACGCGATCACAATGTGGAGTTCACCGCGCTGGCGATGAGCTCGGTCTACGGCCCCCGCCAACGCCGCGACGGCGGGGTGGTGGCGGCGTTCGCCGAGGCGATCGAACGCGGTGACGCACCCGTCATCCACGGCACCGGTCGCCAGGCCCGCGACCTGCTGTACATCGACGACGCCGTCGACGCATGCGTGCGCGCTGCGACCAAGGGCGGCGGCCTGGTGATCAACGTGGGCACCGGCATCGCCACCCCGATCCGCGATCTGTGGGCGTTGCTCGCCCCATCCGCGCGCAATGAGCCGGTCCACGAACCGCGTTACGAACCGGAGCGGCCCGGCGAGGTCGGCCGCCTGGCGGTGGCCCCGGCGCGGGCCCGGATCCAGCTGTCGTGGGCGTCGTGGACGCCGCTCGAAACCGGCCTGCGAAACCTGCGGACCACAAACGGATGACCACTGGGCCGAACGGCCCAGATTCGAACAATCACGTGCCTTCCGAGGGCCTCTCGTCGTACTGTGCTCGACACATCAGCGGACCTCAAGGAGCAACGGTGAACAAGGCAATCGGAGTAATCGCAGCAGTCGGATCGACCACAGCTTTCGCGGTGGCGTCATTCGGCGGGGCCGCTGCTGCCAACGGAGTGTGCTCGAGCGAGACGTACGCTCAGAGCGGAATCTTCGCCTGGATGACCAGCGGCTCGGTGCACGACACCGGCCTCGTGGTAACCGCTCCGGCCGCAGGCGAGACGCTCACCGTCAAGTCGTCGTCGTGGACCACGTACGAAAACATCGACCCCGAGTCGACCCCGAGTCGTGCCGACCAGAGCGAGAACAACGAACAGGTCGGCCTTGCTGTCGGCGGCACATCGATCGGCGGGCTCAGCACCGACCTCCCCGACACGGTCGACGAGGGTGCCCCCGACGACTGGTCGAGCGGCATCGTCTCCGGCTCCTTTGGCGGCGCCGGATCGGCCATTGCCGGTGGTTCGATCACCCTGCACCATGCATCATTGAACGACGTCGGCGAGGGTCCCAACACCTTCATCGTCAAGTCGTTCAGCCTCGAACTGCAACGCTGCGCTGCCGAGATCACCACCACGACCGCAGCGCCGACGACCGCAGCGCCGACCACGACGGTCTCGACCGCTTCGGCTGCCCCAACGACCACGATGGCCACCGTGCCCACGGCATCGGTTCTGCCGGCCACGATCACCGCCCCGGCGGCGGCACCCACCACCGTGGCACCCGCGGTGCTGGCACCCGCGACGACGGCGGTTGCGTTGGCTCCGGCCGCTCTGCCAGCCACCGGCGGCGAGATGACCATCCCCCTCGTGCTCGCATCACTGGCCGGTCTCACGGGCACGGCCCTACTGGTGGTGCGCCGACGGCCCAGCTGAACCCATCTCCCCCCACGCTGTTTGTCCCACACACAGCGAGCACGTACGCCCTGGCTCCTCCCCTGGCCAGGGCGTACGTCGCGTTTTCAGGCAGGGCGCGACGCGTCGAGCACGGCGCGGGCCAAGGTGGCGCTGACCGCGGGCGAGCTCATCACCGACGCCACTACAACGGGGTTCGTCCCGGCCGCACGAACGCCGTCGGCGAGCGCAGCGTCGACCGGATCGATCACCAACGATGCGGCGATGTCGCGGTACAACCGGGCGACGCCGACCACCGAGGATTCGTGCCCCAACTCGTGCAGCATCCGGTCGGCCGGTCCTTTGAGGGCGGCGCCGCCGATTATTGGCGATACGGCGACTACCGACGAACGCCGCGCTGCCAACAACTGGTCGAAGCCGTCGAGGGCGCGTAGCGGGCCGATCGACACGACCGGGTTCGACGGGGCGATGACCACCGTGTCGGCCCCCATGATCGCCGCCCTGGCCGCCGGGTGCAGCTGCGCCTCGTCGGCCCCGTCGAAGCGAACCGATCGCACCGGCACCGCGTGGCGCAGCTTGACGAAGTACTCCTGGAACGACACGGCTTCACCGCTGGCCAATTCGACGATCGTGGACACCCGCTGATCAGTCATCGGGATCAACCGTTCGGGTACCCCCCACGCGCGGCCGATCTCGGTGGTCACCTCGCCGAGCGATGCCCCCTCGCCCAGCCGTGCCGTGCGGTAGAAGTGGGTTGCCAGATCGCGGTCGCCGAGGTTGAACCAGGTGGGTGCGGCGGCCGACCCGAACGGGCGTACATCGGCGTAGCGCTCAAGGTTGGCCATCGCTGTCCACGTCTCGTCGCGCAGGCCCCAACCGCGCTCGGGGTCGATCGCGCCCGCCAGGGAGTAGGTGATGGTGTCGATGTCGGGTGAGATCGACAACCCGTGCAGCACCGTGTCGTCGCCGGTGTTGATCACCGCAACCACCTCGGCCGGGTCGACCACCTCGCGCAGGGCGAGCAAGAACCGCGCCGCACCGACACCGCCACAGATCACACAGATCATCGCGAGCTACAGATCATCGCGACCGATCGGCGAGTTCGCGATACAGCTCGGCCATTGCCGCCGCAGTGCGCGACCAGCTGAACCCTTGCAGCTGCAACGATCCGGCGGTGACGAGTTGTCGGCGGAGGGATTCGTCGGCGACGACGCGGCTGAGCGCTTCGGCGAGGCCGTCGGCCCCACCGACGGTCTCACTGACGTCGACCAGCAACGCGGCGTCGCCGGCCACCTCGGGGATCGATCCGGCGCGGGTGGCCACGATCGGCGTGCCCGCCTGCATCGCCTCGAGCAACGGGAAACCGAAGCCCTCATCGAGCGACGGATAGCACAGCGCCACGGCATGGTGGAGCAGCCACGAACGGCTCGAATCGTCGACGTAGCGGGTGAGGATCACCCGTTCGGCGAGGTCGGCACCGAGCAGGTCGATGGCCGCGTGTACCGCTGCGGTGTCGTCGCCGTCGCCGCCCGCGATCACGAGCCGCAGGTCGGCATGTGCCGAAGCGATCGCGCCGAACGCAGCCACCAGCGCCGGTACGTTCTTGCGCCGCTCCAGCGTGGAGATCGACACGATGAACGGCGAGCCCAGCAACTCTGGGACCGGGCACATCTGCGGCGCGGCGACCAGATCGATCGCGCCGAGCGCGATGGTGCGGACATCCGCACCCGGGAACAACTCGCGAAGTGCATCGGCCGTGGCCGTCGAGCTTGCGTGGGCAACGGCACCCGAGCGCAGCGCACGGGCCAACACCTGACCGGCGCGGACAACGGCCGCCTCGGCATCGTTCGGGTAACGCAGGAACCAGCAGTCGTACACCGAGACCACGCGGGCGGCCCGGCTCGGGGGGACGACGTAGTTGGTGCCGTGCACCACATCGGGGTGGCCGAGCCAGCGATCCACCGTCGGGCGATTCCGCCGCGACCACATTCGGTGCGCCACGGCAGCGGGCAACGGTAGGCGCCGAACACCACGTTCCAGCTTGCCGCGAAAGCTGATGACGTACGGCTCCAGATCGACGGTGTCGTCGTCTGCCAGGTGGCTGCGGAGCGCTTCGACCGCCGCGCCGATCCCTGTTCGCCTGCCGAGCAACGGCCCGACGTCGAAGGCAACACGGGGAACAGCCATGCGTTGTGCACGCTAGCGGAGCGCCGTCTCCTACACTTGCCCGGTTCGTCCGCCGGCGAGCGCAACGCAGAAGGACAGCCGATGACACGAGCATTCATCACCGGGGTCACGGGTCAAGACGGCCAGCACCTTGCCGAGTTCCTCCACGGCCGCGGCTACGAGGTTTTCGGCTTGGTGAAAGGTCAGAACAACCCGAAGATGACCTCGATGCGCGACGAGTTCCCCTACGTCGAGCCGGTTCCAGGCGACCTGGCCGACCTGCCGTCACTGGTCAAAGCGCTCGACCACGTACAACCTGACGAGGTGTACAACCTGGC
>JANOKQ010000356.1:0-1778 GCA_031419375.1 Acidimicrobiaceae bacterium | reverse complement strand
CGGGAACCGGATTTGAGGTTCATGGCACAGAAGGCTCGCTTGTCGGCCGCGATTGCATGACCCAGAGGCCCATCGGCAGCGTCGCGCTGGTGCGGGGCGACGAGCGCGAAGACCTCATCATTGACCGCACAAATCTCGACGAACGCGCGCTGGCAAATTTCCACGCGGCCATTGCGGGCAAGGGCCAGCCTTCAGCTAGCAGCGAAGACGGCATCTGGTCACTGGCCACCGGCCTTGCCGTCACCGGGTCGGGTGGCGACGTGCTGTTCATCGAGACCACCGCGTTCCCGATGGTGATGGCCGAGGGCGGCACAGCCGAACCGACGCTCACTCTCACCGGTCAGCTCGGTGACGTGATGAAAGAAAGTGCGCACATCGCGCTCAGCTACGTCCGCTCCCACGCCGCCGAGCTCGGCGTCGATCCCGCCGCGCTGGCCAAGCGGGTGCACATCCACGTGCCCGCCGGGGCGGTACCGAAGGACGGTCCGTCAGCGGGGGTGACGATGACGACGGCGTTGGTCAGCCTGCTGACAGGCAAGGTGGTCAAGCCCAGTGTCGGGATGACCGGCGAGATCACGCTGCAGGGCAAGGTGCTGCCGATCGGTGGCGTGAAGCAGAAGGTGCTCGCCGCGCACCGGGCCGGCCTCACCGAGGTGGTGCTCCCGAAGCGCAACGGTCCCGATCTCGACGACGTGCCCGACAAGGTGCGCGAGGTGATGACCTTCCACCTCGCCGACACCTACATCGACGTCCTCAACGCAGCGTTCGCCTGAGCGATCCACGCGCGCAGGTTGACCGCACCTCGCCCCGCCGAGGGGGGCGTGTTGCGGGATTAGGCTGACCCGCATGTCACATCTGTCGAACGTCTGGTACGGGGTCACCCCGCTGCAGGTCACGTCTGGTCACGGCTGCTGGGTCACCACCGCGGGCGGTGAGGAGTACCTTGATTTCGCCGCCGGGATCGCCGTCAACTCCACCGGTCACTCCCATCCGCGTGTCGTCGAGGCGATCGCCGCGCAGGCGCAGCGGTTCATCCACGCGCAGGTCAACGTCTACAAACACGACCTGCTCGAACCGCTGGCGGCCAGGTTGGCCGAGATCACCCCGCCCAGCATCGACACGTTCTTCTTTGCCAACTCCGGTGCCGAGATCACCGAGGCCTCGATCAAGCTGGCCAAGCAGGCCACCGGTCGGCCGAACACGATCGTGTTTGCCGGCAGCTTCCACGGGCGCACCCACATGGCGATGGCGATGACCACATCGAAAACCGTCTACCGCGCCGGCCATGCCCCACTACCCGCCGGTGTGTTCGTGGCGCCGTACCCCGACCCGCTGGCCCATGACCAGGACGCCGAAGTAGCCCGCGCGCTCGCCGGGTTCGATTATCTCCTGAAGGCACTCACCGCTCCCAGCGAGACCGCTGCTGCAATTCTCGAACCGGTGCTCGGTGAAGCCGGCTACATCGCCGCACCCGCCGCGTTCATCCACGGCATCGTCGAGCGGTGCCGTCAGCACGGCATCTTGTTCATTGCCGACGAGGTACAAAGCGGCTTCGGCCGCACCGGCAAGATGTTCGCTGTCGAGCACTACGGCATTGATCCCGACATCATCTGCATGGCCAAAGGGATCGCCAGCGGGTTCCCGTTTGCAGCGCTCGGCACCCGCCGCGAGCTTGACGACAAGTGGCCGACCGGCAGTCACGGCGGCACCTACGGTGGCAACCCGATGGGCTGTGCGGCGGCGCTGGCCACGATCGAGTTGATGACCGAACCCGCATT
>JANOKQ010000355.1:0-1530 GCA_031419375.1 Acidimicrobiaceae bacterium | reverse complement strand
GATCTGTTGATCCTGCCGATCTCGGAAACCGCCGATCACTGGCGAAGCTGATGTCGGTTGTCGGCATTGGTGTCGACGCGGTCGATATCGAACGGTTCCGCCGGTCCTTGCACCGGACTCCCACGATGCGGCGCAGGTTGTTCACGATGACCGAGCTCGACGACCTCGCCGAGCGCGCCGACCCGGTTCCGGGCCTGGCCGCCCGTTTCGCCGCCCGCGAAGCAACCATGAAGGCCCTCGGCGTGGGCCTGGGGGCGTTCGGTTTCCACGAGGTGTGGGTCGTGCGCCGCCCCTCCGGCGAGCCGTCGCTGATGGTGACCGGCGCGGCTGAGCGAATTGCCGGCGACGCCGGGGTCGACCGGTGGCACCTGTCGATCACCCATACCGACACGGTCGCGATCGCCTACGTGGTAGCAACCGCGGCCCCGGGGTGGTTGCCCTCGTAGGCTGACGCGATGTTGCCGATCGTGACGCCAGAGGAGATGAAGGCCCACGATCAAGCTGGCGAGGTTGACGTCGAGGTGTTGATCGAGCGCGCCGGATCCGCCGTGGCGCGGGCAGCGTTGCGAATGCTCGGTGGTGCCTACGGGCGCACGGTGAACGTGGTGGTTGGCCCAGGCAACAACGGTGCCGACGGCAGGGTCGCTGCCCGACTACTGGCCGAACGGGGTGTCAAGGTGCGGGTGATTCCGGCCGACGCGTGCCCGGCCGAGCTGCCGGGATGCGATCTGGTCATCGATGCTGCGTTCGGTACTGGCTTTCGCGGCTCATGGGCGGCACCCGACGTTGGCGACGCGCTGGTGCTCGCCGTCGATGTGCCCAGCGGGGTCGATGGCCTCACCGGGGCGGCATCGGCGAGGGTGATTCCTGCCGACCGCACGGTCACGTTTGCTGCGCTCAAACCAGGTTTGTTGTTCGGTCCTGGCAGTGGACTGGCTGGTGAGATCGAAGTCGTCGATGTTGGTCTGGAGATCGTGCTCGACGAGTCCGAGCCGGCCGCGCAACTGCTGCAGCGCACCGATGTGATGACACTGCTGCCGCGACGCGGCGTGGCCGCGCACAAGTGGAACGCGGCGGTTCGGGTGCTCGCCGGGTCGGCGTCGATGCCGGGCGCAGCCGGGTTGGTCGCCGCTGGGGCGATGCGCATGGGTGCTGGAATGGTGCACGTGTCGTCGCCGGGCCTCGACCGCCTCGCCGCAGTGCCGATCGAGGCAGTCGGTCGACCGCTTCCGGCGACGGGTTGGGGCACGGAAGCCTTGCGGTCGTTGGACCGCTTTCACGCGGTGGTCCTCGGACCGGGCCTCGGCCGCAAGGAAGACACAGCGGCCAGCGCGCGTTCGGTGGCGATCGCGGCCCCGCTCCCGGTGGTGATCGACGGCGACGGATTGTTTGCGCTGGCATGGAACGCCGCCGGCGCGGCGGCGCTGCTGCGCCAGCGCAGCGCCCCGACGGTGCTCACCCCGCACGACGGCGAATATCAGTTGCTCACGGGTGCGCCGCCGCCACCGGATCGCATCGCCGCGGCGCGCC
>JANOKQ010000354.1:0-1979 GCA_031419375.1 Acidimicrobiaceae bacterium | reverse complement strand
GGCTGTCGACTTCGCGTATGCCAGTGTGACCTTTGTTCTCCAAAAGAGCCGAAGAGTGTCGCCGAACATTTTGACGACGCTCGACATGGAAATCGTCGATCCGCGCTCCCGGCGAAGCGTGACCGGCACCGCAACGAAGTTGTCGAAGCCCGCTGCACGCGCGGCCACGAATAGCTCGAGGTCGAGCGCGTACTTTTCCTCTCGCAAGCTAGGCATCACCGCATCGAGCACCTCGCGGCGAAACAGCTTGAGACCGGTCTGCGTGTCTTCGATGTCAAGCTGAAACATCAATCGGATGAGCCTGCGGTACCCGGACGAGTAGGCGCGGCGAAGTAGGGATGCATGAACGACGGAGGCAGGATGCAGTTTGCTCCCGAAGACGATGTCTGCCGAGAAGTCCTGCTGCGCGCTGAGGAGCGCTTCGAGCTGCTCTGGTGCAAGATCGCCGTCGGCATCGATGAAGGCCACGTACTCCGAATTCGCGGCTACGAAGCCAGTTCTCAGAGCGGCCCCCTTTCCACGGTTGTGGGGATGACGGATGTGTCGCAACATCGGGAGCTCGATCTGATCGATCAGATCATCGGAGAAGTCGGTCGAACCGTCGGATACGGCGATGATCGACGGGCGAGGACTGATTCGTTTGAGCACAGCGGCCGATTGGGTGATGGTATCTACCACCGCAGGGCCGGGGTTGTAGCACGGGATCACCAAGGCGAGATCTCCTGGACGCGCTGGATGTGGGTTGGTCGCTACATAAGGATGCAGGATCGGCTGAACTCGGAGGAATGCGGGCACGATGACCGCGACCGCCAGCAGAATCGACCCGGCAAGGGCCCAAACCGCCAACTGCTGGGCCGACGTCGATACGACTTGAGCAAACCCCATCGTCGTCGCGACGGGCCACGCAGCGAGTGCAAAACGGGATCCATGCGCTATGTACACGAATAGCGAAACGAACGCAGCTGAGTTGATCGCCGCAGCGAGCGCGAGCAGCCTCACCACGGTGACCGAGGATACATCTGACCGTGTGACGAATTCGATGACGCTGACGGGCCTCGCTATTACGGCTGTCGCGGCGAGCGAACTCATTCCGAGGGTCCACAAGGTGGCACCGAGGAAGGCCCGACGCAGCTCAGAAGTGCCCACGGGGCAGCGCGCAAGCCGGGGGAAGTAGATCATTGACACGGTCAGGGGAAGGAACCACACGACCCGCGCGACGGTTGCGGCCGTGTTGAAGACCTCAGCGTCTGAGCCAAGTTGCGAACGGAGTCCCACTGAGCTGAGGGCGAGAACAGCCAGGAGACCCGCTGATGCGAGTCCGCCGACGACTACATTGCGAGCCGGAACAGTCGTTCCGGGGGCTGAGCCCCGGGGCTTGAGTGCGAAGGCGAGAGCACACGACACCACCTCCCCCGTGACGATGGGCACGAGGTGCAGTCCAGGATCCGAAGGCGTCAACAGCCATGCGCCGATCGCGAGCCGGACGAATGGGCCCGCGACGAAGAGAAGCGCAAGACGCGCCCATGCCTCGTGCAGAAGTAACTCCGCTCTGGGCTTGCACGACAGCAGGATCGACCCGACCGCGATGGCAACCAAGATTCCGGACCTCAGCCGGAACTCCATTGAGCTCTCGATGGCCGCAGCGCTTGCGGCGCCCGTTCCGAGGGCAACGGCGACGGCCGCTGCGATCAATGGAATCTTGAACTGAAAGGTAGCCGTCGGACTTTCATCGTTGGCTCCCCCCAGCACACCGACGACCGCTAGTTGTACTCCGAGGCTCAGGAAACCTACGGCGGAGAGTCCACCGAGAACTGCACGTAGGTCGCTTGCCGACGCCTCGTCGATGCGAGTCGTGACGAGGCGATTGAAGCCGAGGGCTCCGGCCGACCCCAAAACGGCACCCACGATAAGAACTACTCCCCCGGGGTGGCGCACGCCCCGTACCTCCCGCGCGTCGGTCGTCGAAACCATCACGGCGA
>JANOKQ010000353.1:0-10568 GCA_031419375.1 Acidimicrobiaceae bacterium | reverse complement strand
CGATGCGACCCTTGACGGTGACGATCGCGTCGTCGGTGAGCTTGTGGCCCTGCTCGATCAGCACCCGCGGGAACACGGTGACCTCGATCGTGCTGTCGAGGTCCTCCAAGGTGAACACCGCCATCTGATCACCCTTACGGGTGAACTTGCGGGCCAACCCGGTAATCAGCCCGCCGAGCACCAGAATCGAGCCATCATCGCGCTCGGCAGCTTCGGCCACCGTGCAGTCGACCTTGCGACGGAGCGCCGCCTCCACGCCGAGCAACGGGTGATCGCTGACGTACAGCCCAAGCATCTCTTTTTCGAACTTCAGCCGTTCCGCCTTGTCGAAGTCGTACTCGGGGATGGCGATGCGCTCGTCGAAACCACCGCTGCCGCCGTCGTCGCCGAGGTCACCGAACAGGCTCATTACTCCCTGGTCACGTTCGCGGCGGCGCACCAAGGTGGTGTCGATGATCTGCTCGAACACCATCAGCAGGCCCTTGCGCGGCAGCCCGAAATGGTCGAACGCGCCACCCTTGATCAACGATTCCACCGTGCGCTTGTTGAGGACCGGTTCCGGCACGCGCTCGACGAAGTCGTAGAACGATTCGTACGGGCCGTTCGCGTCGCGGTCGACCAGCATCTGGCCGACCAGTCCCTCGCCGACGTTGCGCACCGCCGACAACCCGAACGTGATCGCCCCCGGGCTACCGATCGGCAACTGCACCTCTGGCGGCACCTCGTGCGGCGCGAGCGCGGCGAAGTCGATGACCGATTGGTTGATGTGCGGCGTGAGGACCTTCACGCCCATCGACCTGGCATCGCTGAGGTACACCGCCGCCTTGTCGAGGTTGCTCTTGACGCTGGTCAGCAAGCACGCCAGGTACTCGACCGGATGGTGCACCTTGAGGAACGCCGTCTGGTACGTGACCAGGCCGTAGCCGAACGTGTGGCTCTTGTTGAATGCGTAGTCGGCAAACTTGGCGATCACATCGAACAGGCTCTCGCCGAGAGCCCGGCCGTACCCCGCGCGCTCACATCCGGCCTCGAAGTTGTCGCGCTCTTTGGCCATCACCTCGCGGCTCTTCTTGCCCATCGCCTTGCGCAGGTTGTCGGCCTCGGCGAGGGAGTAGCCGGCAAACTTCTGGGCGACGCGCATCACGCTCTCCTGATAGATCATCAAGCCGTAGGTGTCGCCGAGCACCTCCTTCGCGTCCTCGTGGAAGTACACGACCTCCTGGCGACCGTTCTTGCGATCGGCGTAGTCGTAGTGCATGTTGACGCTCATCGGACCGGGCCGGTACAGCGCGAGCACGGCCGAGACGTCTTCGAAGCTGGTGGGCGCCAGTGAGCGCAGCAACGCCCGCATCGGCGGCGACTCCAGCTGAAACACGCCCATCGTGTCGCCGCGGCCGAGGAGCGCGAACACTCCCGGATCGTCGAGGGGAACCGAATCGATGTCGAACGCCGGATCGCGTGTGGCGCGCACCATGGCGACGGTGTCGGTGATCACGTCGAGGTTGCGCAGACCGAGGAAATCCATCTTCAACAGCCCGAGCGATTCCACTCCGTGCATCTCGTACTGGGTGACGATCGGAGCGTCGGCTGGGGCGACGCCGGCTTCGGGTTTGCGCTGGATGGGCAGGTAGGTGGTGAGCGGGTCTTTGGTGATCACCACTGCCGCGGCGTGGATGCCGTCGCTGCGCTTCAAGCCCTCGAGCCCCTTGGCCACATCGACCACGCGCTGAACGTCGGGGTCGGTGTCGTACATCGCCCGCAATTCGCTGGCCGCCTTGTATCCGTCGAGGTAGTTGGGGTGCTCCTCAAAGCAGTACCGCAGCGGCGTGTCGCGCCCCATCACCAATGGCGGCATGGCCTTGGCCACCTTGTCGCCGACGCCGTACGGGAATCCCAGAACCCTCGCCGCATCGCGCACCGCGTTGCGCGCCTTGATGGTGCCGAAGGTGATGATCTGGGCCACGTGGTCACGGCCGTATCGTTCGGCTGCGTAGCGGATCATCTCGTCGCGGTATCGCGAGTCGAAGTCCATGTCGATGTCGGGCATCGAGACGCGGCTCGGGTTGAGGAACCGTTCGAACAGCAGGTCGTACTTGATCGGGTCGAGATCGGTGATCCGCAGGCAGTACGCCACAGCGCAGCCCGCCGCCGAACCGCGGCCGGGACCAACCCGGATGCCACTGTCTTTGGCGTGCTTGATCAGGTCCCAGACGATGAGGAAGTAGCTGGCGAAGCCCATCGACTTGATGGTGGACAGCTCGTAGGCGAGCCGCTCGACGACCGCGCTCGGCAGCTGGCCTCCCCATCGCTGTTCGGCACCGATCCAGGTGATGTGATCGAGGTACGCGGCGTCGTCGGCGAACCCGTCGGGGATCGGGAAGTTGGGGAGCTGTGGCTTGCCGAATTCGATGGTCACGTCGGCCCGTTCGGCCACCCACAGGGTGTTGTCGCACGCCTCGGGGAAGTCGCGGAACAGGTGGCGCATCTCGGCCGCCGTCTTCAGGTAGTGCTCGGTCCCTTCGAACTTGAACCGCTTCGGGTCGCTCAGCAACGCACTGGTCTGCACACACAGCAAGGCGTCGTGGGCTTCGTGGTCGTGTTGGTGGGTGTAGTGCGAATCGTTCGTCGCGATCAGCGGTGCCCCAATCCGCTTGGCGATCTCGATCAGCTTGGGGTTCGTCTCGCGCTGGGCCGGCAGGCCGTGGTCTTGCAGTTCGACGAACAGGTTGTCCTTGCCGAAGATGTCCTGCAACCGAGCCGCTTTGGCGATCGCCCCCTTCTCGTCGCCGTTGAGCAGCGATTGCAACACCTGCCCACCGAGGCACCCGGTGGTTGCGATGAGTCCGTGGTGGTACTTTTCGAGCAGCTCCCAGTCGATCTTGGGCTTGTAGTAGTAGCCCTCGAGGAACGCCAAGCTGGCCAGCTGGATGAGGTTGCGGTATCCCTGGTCGGTTTCGGCCAGCAACGTGAGGTGGTAGTAGAGCTTCTTGCCCCCCTCGGTGTCGCCTCCGGAATCGTCGAGGCGGCCGCGCCGGGTGGGCCGCTCCGAGCGCGACTCGAAGGCCATGTAGGCCTCGGTGCCGATCACCGGCTTCACACCCTGGGCCCGGCATTCCTTGTAGAACTCGAGTACCCCATACATGTTGCCGTGATCGGTGATGCCGATCGCCGGCTGGCCGTCGGCCACCGCCTTGGCGACGAGCTCGTCGAGCCGAGCGGCACCGTCGAGCATCGAGAACTCGGTGTGGACATGCAGATGGGTGAACGAATCGCCCAACGGGCACCTCCTTCCTTCGGCGTCGATTGCTGGCAAGCATCACCGTCGCACGGCCTCACCGAGCCGCCGACTTACATCAATGTGATTCGCTGTGACGCTAGCCCGCGCGCAACAACGTGGACAACGAGGCGCCCCAAATCGTCCGGATCACCGGTCGGAGCCGACGGTCACAGATAGGTGCCCGGGCGGTCGTGGTCGGCCGGGCCGGGCTGCATTGGCATTCCGGGACCGCCTTGGGTGCCGGGGGGCAGCTGACGCATCTGCTCCAACTGCTGGCGGGCCGCGAGCTGCTGAGCGAACAGCGTGGCTTGGATGCCGTGGAACAGGCCCTCCAGCCAGCCGACCAGCTGGGCTTTGGCGATGCGTATTTCGGCATCGGTGGGTACCTCACCGTCACGGAACGGCAGGGCCAGGTTGCGCAGCTCGTCTTGTAGATCCGGCGACAACGCCTCGCTGAGCTCGACGATCGAGCGCTCGTAGATCTCGGCCAGCCGTTCCCGGCTCGGGTCGTCGAGGGTGGTCGTCCGCACCTCCTCGAGTAGCTGCTTGACCATCGAACCGATGCGCATCACCTTGGCCGGCGCCGACACGGTCTCGGTCAGTCCATCGCCCGGCGACGCCGGGCTGCCGTTGACGAGCTCACCCCGCTCGACCGTCATTGGCTCGTCGGCTGCCGGCTCAAAGTTCTCGGCGGGCTGGGAGGAGGATGCAGTCGTCATTGAAGGGCTCGTTCCGGTGGTGAGGGACAGGTCGTGTTGCGCAGGATCACGTGAGCCGACCGATGTGCCGTCGTCACCCTGTTGCCGCAACGAGGGGAACATACACCTCGGCCGAGGTGAGCGACCCGTGGCGGCACACGAGTGGGAACGGCCCGGAATCAGATGGGTCGTCGAAACTCGCCTCAGCCCTGGCGACGAGGGCGACATCGCCGAGCCGGGCTTGCACCGGCGGGCTGACCACCGGTCCGAACCACTGTTCGTCGAGCACCTGTTGGCGGGTGACCACCCACGCAGTGTCGTCGTGGCTGGCGTGCGCGGCGGCAACAAGATCATTGGTAGCGCCCGGTCGCGCGTGCAACCACCGGAACCGCCCCTCCCCCGAGGTGCGGGCAACGTGGCGGGCCACCTCGGACGCAACCGTGACCACAGCATCGCCGACGTGGACCTGCCCATGGTCGGCCGTGACCACCAGGGCAGCACCCGACGGCAGCGCCTCGAGCATCGATGCCACCAAGCGATCGACGGTACTCAACTCGGCGTCGTAGAACGCTCCGAAGCCACGCTCGTGGGCGATCTTGTCGATCCCGTCGTAGTACGCGTACACGAACTTCTCGCCAGCGCCGAGGAGCGCACGCGTCTCCACCGCAATGCTCGAAGCCACCCTCCAACCGCGAGCGCGGCACCCGCGCAGGTGGGCCTCGCTAAAGGCGCTGTTGGACAGTTCGGCTTTGCTGATCACCGGCACCGATTCGCCCATGAACGGGGTGAACGGCTGCAAGCGGCGCGGCTCGTGCTGGCGGCGGGCGTCGCCGCCGCGGTCGGCCTGCCAGCGCAACACGTTGAGCACGTCCCCGCCGACGTCGATGCGGTATCCCACCAGCCCATGCTCGCCAGGGGTGAGGCCGGTGGTGATCGAGGTGAGCGCAGTGGCGGTGGTGGTGGGTGCCACCGTGGTGATCGGACCCCCGCTCATCGCCGACAGGGTCGGTGCCAGGTGGGCCCGGTCACGGAGTTGCTCCCAGCCAAGACCGTCCACCACCAAGAGCACCACCTGGCGGGCGGCGGCTGCGCACTGCGGGATCCAATCAGGGCGCGACGCAGTACCCGGTCCGAGGAATGCCGGCACGAGTCCGCGCACGTTCGCCCCCATGTAGTTCGGCAGGATCGGTTGGACCGGTTGGGCCGGTTGGCCGGGCGGACTTGAAGCGGGGGTTGGGGTAGCGGTGCTCACGACCGGCACAGTCCACCACGGATCTGACCGCCATCAACGCTCGCCGGGAAGAATCCCTCGACGGAGGCATCGACGCGGCCGCGGCGAGGCGGCGATTTGGCCCTACAGTATGGCGATGCGCGTGTCGAGCAAAGGTGACTATGCGTGTCGTGCGTTGCTGTCGCTCACGCTGCACTCCAGCGATTCCGGGCCAACCAGCGTGCGCGACATCGCCGAACGGACGGCCATCCCCCAGCCGTACCTCGAACAGATCCTGCTCGCGTTGAAAGGTGCCGGCCTGGTGCGGTCCAAGCGAGGAGTGGGCGGCGGCTATGTGCTGGCCCGGCCGCCCGACGAGATCCGGCTGAGCGAGATCTTGGCTGCCGTCGACGGCCCGATCTCACTCGGCGACTTCGGCGATCCCCATCAGGACGGCTCGTGCGACCACGAGGGGCAGTGCGTGCTGTACGCGATCTGGAAGCTGGCCGGCGACCACATGCGCCATGTCCTCGCCGGATTCACCCTTGCCCAGGTGGCCGGTGTGGCTCAGGGCAAGGCCCCGTGGCCGGACCGGGACGGAGTGATCGATCTGCCGATCGGCGAGCGCCTCGGCGAACGGGCCGATGACGCCCTCGTCACGTCAACTCGGGTCGATTCGGTCTAGCCGATCGAGGACCTGGGCGATGTCGCCAGCGAGCACCGAGTCGAAGGTCATCTCGATGTTCGTCACGGGGTGACGGAACGTGAGCGAGGCGGCGTGCAACATCGGTCGCGGCGCGGTCACCGCCGAACGCACGCCGCCGTAGGTGCCGTCGCCGACCACGGGATGCCCGATCGCGGCGAGATGCACACGAATCTGATGGGTCCGGCCGGTCTCGAGCCGGCACTCCAGCTCGGACACCTCCCTGACTCCGGCGTTGGCCTCGGCGGCACGAAACGAGCCGAGCGTGCGGTAGTGCGTCCGCGCCGGCTTCCCGTCGACCACGACCGCCATCTTGAGCGGGTCGCGGTGGTCACGCCCGACCGGCGCGTCGATGACACCATTGGGACTGGCCGGCGTACCCCACACCACAGCCCGATAGGTGCGGCCCACGTCGCGTGCCGCCAGCGCTGCGGTGAGCACGCCGTAGGCATGCTCGGTGCGGGCCACCACAAGCAACCCGCTGGTGCCGGCGTCGAGGCGATGGACGATGCCGGGCCGACCGGCCTGGCCGACGGCGTCGATCTCGGGGTAGAGCGCCAGCAGACCGTTCACCAGCGTGCCACCAGGGTTGCCGGCGCCGGGGTGGACCACCAGGCCAGCCTGCTTGTCGATCACGATGACCTGATCGTCGTCGTAGACCACCGTCACCTCGACCGAGGCGTCAGGTTGGGGGCGTGCTGGTTGGGGCAGGAACTCGTCGTCGACACGCAGTTCTTGGCCTTCGGTGAGCCGCAGCTTGCCAACGACGCATACCTGCGCATCCACGCGGGCACCACCAGCGCTCACGAGCACCGCTGCGTCAGCCCTGCTCGCCCCGGTCACCAGCGCCACCAGGCGGTCCAGTCGCTCGTTGGCCAGGGCGGCGGGGATGATCTCGTCGATGATCACGACGCGCCCCGGGCCATGACCATCGACGCGGCCAGGAGCACCGCACCGATCGAGACACCCATGTCGGCGACATTGAAGATCGGCCACCACTGCACATCGATGAAGTCGACCACGCCGCCACGCAACCACGCCTCACCACGAAACATTCGGTCGGTGAGGTTGCCCAGCGCACCGCCGATCAGCAGCCCGGCGGCCAGGCGGGCGCTTCGCCGATCGGTACGGGCGATGGACGCGACGAGCACGACCACCACCCCTACTGCCGCGATCGCGATGACCGGGCCGAGGCTGCGTCCCTGCGAGAAGGCCATGCCCGTGTTGTAGGCAAGGTTCCACTGCAGCGTCCACACGACGTGTTCCGGATTCCCGGCGTCGAGCGTGGAGACTGCCCAATGCTTACTCAACTGATCCAGCACCAGGAGCACAACCGCCAGCACCAGGCTCGAAGCCGCAATTCGGTGCCGACGATGCCGACCCGTATTAGCCGTGCTCACGGTGCCGGTTTCGGGCTGGCTGATCTGGTCCGGCTGGCTGGGGTCGGGCTCGCTGGGGTCGGGCTGGCTGGGGTCGGGCTGGCTGGCATCCGGCCGAGCTTCGTTCATGTGGACCGCTCAGCGACGGCCGATGCCGCCGACTTTCTCTTCGACCAACATCACGGCCCACGGAATCGCCTCGAGACGCTCACGCGGGATCGGCCGTCCGGATTCGGTGGAGTATCCGTATGTGCCAAGCGTCAGCCGTTCCAACGCCAGATCGACATCGCCGATGATCTGACGGGCCTGGGCCGACAGGGCGAGGTCACGTTCACGCTCGACCACCATCGTGTCGCCTTCGCCACCCTCGTCGTCAAACTGCACGTCGCCCATCTCGCCGTCTTCGATCATTGCGTTGGCTTCGTCTTCGAGCCGCACCGCTTGTCCCGTGAGCGCCTCGCGCTCAGACAACAGCAGCGCACGCTGCGCCGCGAGGAACTTGGCATCGAAATCTTTGGTGAAGGCGATGCCTTCTTTGGTCACACCTTTCACCGGCGGGATCGCGAGAACCGGTGTCGGCGGGACGGGAACCTTCTTGGCGGGCATTGGCTTTCGGTCCAGCGATGGCGCCGCGACCTCCGCCGCTGCGGGCACCGAGTGATTGGATGCCCCACCCGTCGCCGCGATGCGCTTCGCCCGGGCGGTCGTCGCCGGGGCAGCCTTCGCTGACGCGGTCTTTGCCGCGACTGCGGCGGTGCCCGTCGACTTCGCGGCCTTGGCCGGGGCAGCCATCGCGGACGCAGCCTTCGCCGGGGCAGCCTTGGCCGGGGCAGCCTTCGCGGACGCGGCCTTGGCCGGGGCAGCCTTCGCGGACGCAGCCTTCGCCGGGGCAGCCTTCGCGGACGCAGCCTTCGCCGCGACTGCGGCGGTGCCCGTCGACTTCGGGGCCTTGGCCGAACTGGACGGGGCAGATGATCGTGCCGCCGCTGCCTTGGCGGCCCCAGCTTTCGTTGTCGTGGCCGAGCTTGTCATGGCCGAGCTTGTTCCGGCTGCGCTCTTCTTGGCTGTGGCCATGATCGAATACTCCTCCATCAACCGATTGAGCGCGGGATGCTATCGGACATGGCACGACGATCGCGCCATGCTCAAGCCGTCATCCGGCGCGACTGACCCCGATGTAGATGGGCTCACCGTCGAGTTCGGCGTTCGCCCGACCTGTCGCCGCAGCGCCCACTGGGGCGTCGTCGAACGACAGCGACGTGGCCAGCGTCTCCGCGGTCAACTCGGCATGAAAGGCGGCGATCGAACGACGAACCGCTGCTGGCAGGCCGAGGACGAGGTCGATGCGGTCAGACACCGCCAGCGCAGCGGTGCGGCGGGCCTGTTGCACCAGCCGGATGAGATCGCGAGTCACCCCTTCGGCTTCCAACTCGGGCGTCAACTCGATGTCGACCAGGACGACACCTGAACCGTTCGACAATGACGTACTGGCACCCCCACCGGCCACAACGAGTTTGAGCTGGTACTCGCCCGGGTGCAACTCGACGCCGCCGGCGATGACGGAATCGCCATTGCGCGTCCAGTCCCCCGCCTTGACCGCCTTGATCACCGTTTGCGTGTTCGATCCGAGTCGAGGACCAAGCGTGGCCGGTACCACCTGGAGCTCGTAGGTAGCCACCGAGGCGACGTCGTCGGTGAGCACCAGGTCCTTCACGTTCACCTCGTCGGTGATCAGTCCCGCAAGCCCGGCAAGCCGCTCGGCGCCCGGCACTGCCACCGTGAGCGATGTGAGCGGCTGACGGACACGCCGTTGGTGCCCCTTGCGGACTCGCAGGGCTGCGTTGCACACATCGCGGGCGAGATCCATCGCCCCCACCAACTCACGATCAGCCGGGATCGAATCGGCCGACGGCCACTCGGTCAGGTGCACGCTGCGTTCGCCGGTCAATTGGCGATACACCGCCTCGGCGGTCAGCGGCAGCAACGGTGCCGAAACCCGACACAGCAGCGCCAGTACCGTGTGCAAGGTATCGATCGCATCCTGGTCGCCGACCCAGAACCGGTCGCGGCTGCGTCGCACGTACCAGTTGGTCAGTGCATCGAGAAACGACCGGATGGTGCCACATGCGGCGAACAGGTCATACGCCTCCATCGCCACGGTCACATCGGCCACGAGGTCGTGGGTCTTGGCCAAGATGTATTGGTCGAGTAGATCTGCCGAGTCGGTGCGGAACGTGCCGGTTCGACCTTCGGCATTGGCGTAGAGCGCCAGGAAGTACCAGGTGTTCCAGATCGGGAGCAGCACGTGGCGGACGGTGTCGCGCATGCCCTCCTCGGTGACGGCGAAGTCGGCGCCGCGCAAGATGGCCGAGCTGAGCAGATGCCAGCGCATGGCATCACTGCCGTGGGTGTCGAACACCGCCATGGGATCGGGGTAGTTGCGCAAGCTCTTCGACATCTTCAGGCCGTCGTCACCGAGCACGATGCCGTGGCTCACACAGTTGGTGAACGCCGGACGGTCGAACAGCGCCGTCGCGAGCACGTGCAACGTGTAGAACCAACCGCGGGTCTGGGCCATGTACTCGACGATGAAGTCGCCCGGGTAGTGCTGATCGAACCACTCCTGGTTCTCAAACGGGTAGTGCACCTGCGCGAACGGCATCGAACCCGACTCGAACCAGCAGTCGAGCACCTGCGGCACGCGGCGCATCATCGACCCACCGGTCGGGTCGTCAGGGTTTGGGCGGACCAGATCGTCCACCTGGGGACGGTGCAGATCGGTCACCGTGACGCCGAAGTCCCGCTCCAGATCAGCGATCGAGCCGTAGGCGTCGACACGCGGGTAGGTGGGATCGTCGCTCTTCCACACCGGGATCGGCGAACCCCAGAAACGGTTGCGGCTGATGCTCCAGTCACGGGCGTTGGCCAGCCACTTGCCGAAACTGCCATCTTTGACGTGCTCGGGCACCCAGTTGATCTGTTGGTTCAGCTCGACCATCCGGTCGCGGAACGCTGTGACCTGCACGAACCACGAGCTGATCGCCCGGTACACCAACGGCTCGGCGCACCGCCAGCAGTGCGGGTACGAGTGCTGATAGCTGTCGTGGCGAATCACCGCACCACGAGCCTTGAGCTCTTTGATCACCTCCGGGTTGGCGTCGAACACGTGCAGACCGGCCCACATTGGGACCTCTGCGGTGTACTGGCCGTGCTCGTCCATCGGGCAGATGGTGGGGATGCCGACAGCGTTACACACGATCTGGTCGTCCTCACCGAAACCCGGTGCGAGGTGCACAACGCC
>JANOKQ010000352.1:0-4707 GCA_031419375.1 Acidimicrobiaceae bacterium | reverse complement strand
GGTCGAGGCGACGAGTGGTTCGGTGTCGATTGGTGATCGGCCGTTGGTCGGTCCGCCGCATCATCGTGCCCGCCAAGGAATCAGTCGCACGTTCCAGAACCTGCGGGTGTTCCACGCGTTGTCGGTGCGCGAAAACATCGCCGTTGCCGACCTGGTCGCCCGGCAGCACCGGCGGCACCGGTCTGGACCCGGAGTCGACGCGTTGCTCGAGCTCTCGGGTCTCACGGCGTTGGCCGCCCGTGGTGCGTCGACGCTTGATTACGGCAACCAGCGGCGGCTGGAGATCGCCCGCGCGGCTGCGCTTCGCCCGGACTTCTTGTTGCTCGACGAGCCGACGTCGGGGATGAGCGAAAGCGAGTCACTGGACATGGTCGATCACGTCCGGCGAATCGCCGCAGCGATCGGTGCCGGGGTTCTGGTGATCGACCACGACCTCGGGTTCATCACCAACATCTGCGAGCACATTACTGTGCTCGACCGAGGGGCGGTGCTTGCCGAAGGCACAGCCGACGAGGTGCAGCGCGACCCCCGGGTGATCGAGGCCTATCTCGGCACCAGCGGTACTCGCGGCGCCGATGAGTATGGTGCCGATGAACATGGACGGGTGCCGCTCGTCTGACCGTTCCCGATCGCCGCGCGCTCTGCGCCGCAGGCACCGTGGCCCTCACCGCGAAAGGCTTTTGGAAGCCGCCGGCGAGCCGTTGATAGTTTGATATTTGATCAAAGATGTGCAGGAGTACACGATGGATTTCGGGATCGACGACGAGTTCACGAGCATCCAGGCAGAAGTCCGTCGACTCTGCGACCGCTACGGCAACGAGTACTGGCGCAGCCTCGAGCCGGACACCTACCCGGAAGCGTTCGTCGACGAGCTCACCCGCCAGGGGTGGCTCGGTGCGCTGATCCCGGAGGAATACGGCGGCGGTGGGCTCTCACTGGCCGGAGCGTGCGTGATCCTCGAGGAGATCGCCGCATCGGGCGGTAACCCATCCGCCTGCCACGCACAGATGTACATCATGGGCACGCTGTTGCGTCATGGCACCGACGAGCAGAAACGCCGGTACCTGCCGGCGATTGCGTCGGGTGATCTTCGCCTGCAGGCGTTCGGGGTGACCGAGCCAGTCGCTGGTTCGGAGACGGCGCGGATTCGAACCAAGGCCGACCGGGTCGATGGCGGGTGGTTGATCAACGGTCAGAAGATCTGGACATCGCGCGCGCTGTACTCCGATTTGATGATCGTGCTCGCGCGCACGACCGCCTACGACGACGTGGTCAAGAAGACCGATGGCATGTCGGTGTTCCTGATCGATCTGCGCCAGGCGACAGGAATCACCATCCGCCCGATCGCGACGATGATGAACCACAGTACGACCGAGGTGTTCTTCGACGATGTCCTGGTTCCCGCCGACGCGCTGGTCGGCGTGGAGGGCATGGGCTTTCGGCACATTCTCGACGGGATGAACGCCGAGCGAATCCTCATCGCCTCGGAGTGCATCGGCGATGGCCGGTTCTTCCTCGACAAGGCCGTCGACTATGCCAACGGCCGCCAGGTGTTCGGCCGGCCGATCGGGGCCAACCAGGGCGTGCAGTTCCCGCTCGCCCGGGCCTACGCGTCGCTCAGCGCGGCAGATCTGATGCGCAAGAACGCGGCGGCGTTGTTCGATGCCGGCAAGCCGTGCGGGACCGAGGCAAACCTTTCCAAGTTTCTTGCCTCAGAAGCATCGTGGGCCGCGGCCAACGCGTGCATCGACACCCACGGCGGGTTCGGGTTCGCTGCCGAGTACGACGTCGAACGAAAGTTCCGCGAGACGCGCCTGTACCAAGTTGCGCCGATCAACAACAATCTCGTGCTCGCCTACGTGGGTCAGAACGTGCTCGGACTGCCGCGTAGCTACTGAACCTCGGCCTCGGTGTGCCAGTCCGAACGCGCCGCTGGGCAACGGCCGGCGGTCGCCTCGGGGGCTGTGCGGCGGTAGATCATGAACGTCCGCCGGTACTCGACGACGGTGTCGCCGTGCTGGTTGAGCCCGCGGGTGCGAATGTCGACGATGCCAACCGATGGATTCGATGACGACGGGCGTAGCCCAAGTACCTCCGATTCGGCCCACAGCGTGTCGCCGACGAAGACCGGATTGGGTAAGGAGATGTCGGTCCACGCCAGGTTGGCGGCGGCGTTCTCGCTGGTATCGCACACCGACAGTCCGGTCACCAGCGACAGCGTGAAGCAACTGTTCACCAGCGGCTTGGCAAAGCGGGTCGCCGCAGCGAACTCGGCGTTGAAGTGGACCTGGTTGGTGTTCATCGTGATCGTGGTGAACCACACGTTGTCGGCTTCGGTGATCGTCCGGCCGAGCCTGCTGCGGAACACGTCACCCACATCGAGATCCTCGAAGAATCGCCCGGTCCACTGCTTGGGCATGGGTGTTGGATCGCTCCGCTGGCCGTCTCTGATCATTGATCTACACTACGCACGATGCGCGCCCTGGCCCCCCGTGTCCTTGCGTCATCGGCGTCCAGCCACCCCGGCCGCTTCATGATTGCGCGGTCGCTGCTGTACGTGCCGGGAGACCGAGCGGACCGCGTCGCCAAGGCGTTCGCCTCGGCAGGGGATGCGGTGATCGTCGATCTCGAGGATTCAGTGAAGCCGGACCGCAAGGTGCTCGCCCGCAACATGTTCGCCCGTGAGGTGCTCGCCCGGGGTGCCGGCGTTCGCCGCGGTGCGACCGAGTTGTGGGTGAGGATCAACAGCGGAGACGAGGGGATTGCCGACCTCGATGCGCTGGCAGAAGTCGGCCCCGATGGGGCCACTGCGTTCGGCCACATCGACGGAATCGTGGTCGCCAAGAGTGAATCCGCTGGGTGGCTGGACCACATCGCCGGCGTCGTCGCAGCCGCGCGACCTGACCAACACCGAACAGACCAACACCGTGCGGACGTGACGTTGGCGCCGCTGATCGAGTCGGCCAGAGGGCTCCGTTCGGTCGACGCCATCGCCGCCCACCCGGCTGTATCGCGGTTGCACCTCGGCGAGGTCGACCTCGCAGCAGACCTCGGTGTCCGACTGCCTGGCGGACAGAGCGTGCTCGACGCGGCGCGGGTCGCGCTCGTCGTCGCCTCGGCCGCCGCCGCCCTTGTCGGCCCTGTCGGAGGGGTGCATCTGCAGATCGACGACCTCGACGCGCTGGCGACGACATCACGGGCTCTGGCCGATTGCGGCTTCAGTGGCCGCGCCGTCATCCATCCATCGCACTGCACTGGGGTGAACGAGGCGTTCGCGCCGTCGGATGCCGACCGCGAGTGGGCGACCGACGTCATGGCGCGCCTCGCCGCCGCGACGGGTGGGGCAGTTCGAGCCGCCGACGGCTCGATGCTCGACGAGGCCGTGGCCCGCCGAGCACGGACCATCCTCGCCCGCAGTTGCTGAGCAAAATTCAGCGGGCCAAAATTCAGCGGGCCAGCGGTGGAGTCAGTAGAAGGGGAGGTACTCGGTGAGCTCCCAGTCGGTGATCGCGTCGACGGTCCACTCGACGTTGGCCGCTTCGTAGCGGGCCAGTTCGTCACGGCGGATGGCGACGAAGACGCGCACGAGGTCGGGCCCCATCGCCTCGCACAGCACCGTGTCGGCCTCGAACGCATCAAGCGCTTCGCCGAGCGTGTGCGGGGTGTGCCGGTCGGTGTTGGGCTCGGCATCGCCGTCACCCATCTGCGGGGCGCCACAGTCGCGCCCGTCGACCACACCGAGCAGCGCTGCATTGAGCATCACCGCAGCGGCGAGGTAGGGGTTGGCGGAACCGCACGGCATCCGGTTCTCGATGCGCGTCGCGGCACCGCGCTCGCACGGCACCCGGTACGTGCTGCTGCGGTTGTCGAGGCCCCAGTTGGCCCAGTAACCGGCGATGATCCCGGGAATCAACCGCTTGTAGCTGTTCACCAGCGGGGCCGAGAGAGCTGCAAGGCCTTCGTGATGGGCGATGAGTCCGCCAAGGCACTGCCTGGCAAGGCTGGACAAACCATGTTCGCCGGCCGGATCGTCGAACACGTTCGGGCCGCCACCAACCGGGTTGAGCGAGAAGTTGACGTGCAGGCCGCTGCCGACGAACTCGGCGATCGGCCGCCCCAGGTAGGTGATCGCGTAGCCCTTGCGGGCAGCGATCTCACGGGTCATGTCCTTGCAGATGAAGGCGCGGTCGGCTGCATCGAGCGCCGGACCGTACTTCATGTTCAGCTCCATCTGGCCGGGATGGAACTCGCCCATCACACCCTCCAGGTCCAGTTCGCACGTTTCGGCTGCGTCGAACAGCTCGAACATGAGACCGGTGTTGTCACCGCCGAGGCCGACGCCGTACACACGGTGCGACGGGATCTGCAACGGACCGAACCCGCCCGGCGCGTCGGCATCGGGCTGCATCACGTAGAACTCCATCTCGTAGCCGAGCATCGGTTCGTAGCCGAGGGCTTGCCACGCCTCGACCGCCCGCTTCAGCGCCGTGCGCGGGGCGAGCACGAGTGGTTCTTCGTTGTACTCGAGGTCGGCGATCATGACATCGGTGTCGACCTCCCAACCGGGGCGCCGCGTCTCGACCAAAGGCACCGTTGCCATATCGGCGTATCCGACATCGGCGGCGTACCCGTGCATGGGCAAGATTTCGCGGTTGATCCCCATCGCCAAGGTGGTCACCGCATGGTGTCCGTGCTCGTGGATCCGTC
>JANOKQ010000351.1:0-3153 GCA_031419375.1 Acidimicrobiaceae bacterium | reverse complement strand
CGGCTCGGACGACTCGGTTCGCCAGACGACGTCGCTGCAGCAGCTGGCTACCTGCTCAGCACGGAGGCCGGGTTCGTCACCGGGGTGATCCTGCCGGTCGACGGCGGCTGGCTGACTCGGTAGCGAAGCGAATGAACCAGCACGGAGCAGCATGGGCCAACCACTGATCGCCCGCATCGAGATCGACCAGGACCGGTGCATCAGCTCCGGCCGGTGCGTCGCCGATGAACCGAGCCTGTTCACCTTCGACGACGACGAGCTGGCCACCGTGATCAGCTCGGCCGTCGAGCACACGGCCGACCGGCTCATCCGTCTCGCCCGGAACTGTCCTGGCGAAGCAATCACGCTCGTCGACGCCGACGGTGAGGTGGTCTCGCTCGATTGAGGCCGGTCAGCGGCGAGCGAGCGCGGCCACCACCGCGCCATCTCGGGTGGTGATCCCGGCGAAGTGGGCAAGGACGTGGCACCCAGCAATTTTCAGAACCCACGGACCGCCACCGCCGACGACAGGCGACGACGCGGCTGGGTGGAGGGCGGCGGCATGCTCGTCAGCTCGGTGACGCGATAGTGCGTGCCGACGGAATCGGTGTGCCAGAACTCGTCGACGGTCTGCTTGCCCAACCGTTCGACGAGCACCCGTTGTAGATTTATCGTCTTTAGAATTCTAGCTACGCTTGCCACTGGGACGACACGAAAGGGCACGATGGCCGACCAGGCAAGGGAACGTTTCGCAACGGGACTCAACCCGGATCAGTTCTCGCTCGACGCGCGCTACACCACCCGGGACGGCACGGTGCTGATCACCGGGGTCCAGGCCCTGGCCTGCGTCGTCATCTGCTCCACCTCGGCTGGCTCGCCTTCACCCTGTCCCGATTCACCGGTGTGTGGTGCGGGCTGAAGATCACGACCGCTGTCGCCGATGCGTTCGCCTCGATCGTCGTCTCGTCCACGCCGCTCGGCCCGGTCATCCCTGCCGATGTCGATGGCGTGCCGTGGATCCATCGGCCGCGCCCACGCTTCTTCATCCTCGACACGATCGAGCTCAAGGAGGAGGTGCACCGGCGGCGGCTCCCGGCAGCGGCTCCCGGCAGCGGCGCCATACGCCTTGCGCGTGGTACGCGGCACGCCCTTCGATCCATTCGAGCGGACGGCCATGCGACGGCTCGAACGCAGCCTGATCGACGAGTACACCGCACTGATCCGTGGCATCGACCTCGACGCCGCCACGATCGACAGTGCGATCGCGGGCGATCTCCCGTGAACGTCAATCTGCTGTCACTGGCCGCGGCGACGGCGCCGGCGGCGAAACGGGTCGAGCAGATCCGCAACGCGGCCGCTGCGGGTTTCGACGGTGTTGGCCTCCGCGTGGACATCGACCCGCCGAATCCGGGCGAGCTGCGCGAGATCGCCTCCGCCCTCGCCGATACGGGGTTGGTGCTGCTCGACATCGAAGTCGTGCGCATAGGGACGCACGACGAGCCGGCCATCCGCGCCATCGTCGACGCCGTCGCCGCGCTGGGTCCACGCCACGTGCTGGCGATCAGCGACCTCGCCGACGAGCCGGCCACCGTCGACGCGCTGGGTCAGCTGGCAACGTGGGTTCGTCCCGCCGGTGCCACCGTGGTCGTCGAGTTCATGGCCTTCACCCACCTGCGCACCATCACCGATGCGCTGCGCGTCGTCGAGGCGACGGGCGACGACAGCATTGGCGTGCTGGTGGATCCCCTCCACCTCCAGCGGAGCGGCGGAACACCGAGCCAGCTCGACGGCATCGACACGTCGCGACTCCCCTACGTGCAGCTCTGCGACGCACTGCTGACGCCGCCCGCCGGCGGCATCGACGCGCTGATCGAGGAGGCTCGTCACGCCCGGCTGCTGCCCGGCGTGGGCGAGCTCCCGCTCACCGAGCTGCTGCGCCGAGTGCCATCCGCTCCCGTCTCCGTCGAGATCCACGACGACGCAGCTCGACGCCGGCACGCACCAGCGGCGCTGGCCCATCTAGTGGCCGAGCGAACTCGCGCGTGGTTGGCCGCGAACAATCAGCCCAGCAGCACCGGGTAGCGCGACCAGTACGGCCGCTTCGTCGCCGTGTCCATCGTGGGCGCATCGTGGGGATCAGGGCGTACCCCCCGGTCGATCATCGCCTGCACGGCAACAGCCACCAGGCCGTACTCGTGTTCGGCCGTCTCGGCCGAGCGCTCGAGCAACCCGGCGGCCAGCTCCTGACCGATGCAGGCGTGCATACCCTGCCCGAACGACAGGCCCCACGGGGCGACGCTGTCCACGGTGGGCGTGCGGTTCGGGTCGAACGAGCCAGCGTCGTCTCCGAAGATCGCCGGGTCGCGGTTGATCGTCGCCAGATCGATGACCACCCGCGTGCCCTGCTCGATCTTCCGACCCGACTTGAGGGTTACGTCGGCGAGCGCCCAGCGCATGCCTGTCGGGCTGGACGGAGCGAGCCGGATGGTCTCGTACACCGCGCGCTGGACGAAACCGCGATCGGTGCGAACGCGCTCGATGTCCTCGGAGTGTGAGGCGGTCCAGTGGAAGAGGTGGTCGAGGGTGCGCACGAACGCCGTCGCCGAGGTGTGGGCGCCGGCGAGGAGGAAGAACGAGATCTCGCGCAGGATCACCTCATGCGGGAGGTGCAGCGAATCCTCGTTGCGCAACAGCACCGTCAGTACGTCCAACGGCAGCGGCGAGTCGTCTGCGTCACCGCTGGCGACGGCGGCGAGCAGCCGTTGGCGACGCTCGATCGACGGGGTGAGGAACTCCCGATCGAACTCGCCCAGCGAGATGGCGATCTCGGCCTCGACCTCGCGCGGGTCGCGGGTGGTGTGCGCCAACGTCGCGCCCTCGATGAACTTCATCATCTGGGCATAGAGCCGTGCGGTCTCGTCAGCGGTTCCGGTGGCGCGGTCGACGCCGGCGTTCAGCGCGGCCAGGTTCATCATCAACTGATGCGAGAGCTCGACCATCTCGGCGTGTCCGGCCGCGGCGTAGGGCGCCAGGGTGCGTTCGATCACCGACGGGAACAGGTCGCGCTCGTAGTGCACCAGCGTCTCGCGACGGAACAGCCGGTTCTCGAGTCGGCGCCTGCTGCGATGGTCGTCGGCGTGCAGGTTGACGAGGACGTCGGCCATGACGATCTCG
>JANOKQ010000350.1:0-2090 GCA_031419375.1 Acidimicrobiaceae bacterium | reverse complement strand
ACGACGGCTTGCGGCCACCAGTTCCAGGCGTTCTCACGGGCTTCGTCGAGGGTCGCGGCGATCGACACGTGGACTTGGCCGATGCACGGTTTGCCTGCCCCACCGCTGCCGCGGAACGCATCGACGAGGCGCTGATCGGGGGTGACGCCGATGATCCCGTCGCCGATCTTCCCAGCGAGGGCTGCACTGCGCGGCCCGGCGGTCGCCACGTAGATCGGCGGCGGGGTCGCAGGACGGGTGGCCAGGGAGAGGTTCTCCACGCTCCACCACGTACCGCGATGGTTGACGTTGTCGCCGGCGAACAGCGACCGCAGCACCTCGATGCCTTCTTCCATTTGGTCACGTCGTTCGCCTGTTCGTGCCCACCGCTGTCCGAACGGCTGCTCGTTGAGCCGCTCGCCCGTGCCGACCCCGAGGAAGAACCGGTCCTCCGACATTACGGCCACGGTCGCCGCGGCATGGGCGATGTTGATCGGGTCGTTGCGGCTGACCATCGCTGTCACGCCGGTGCCAACCTGAAGTGTTTCCGTTGCCTCGGCGATCGCTCCGAGCACGCTCCAAACATGTGACGCGTTGCCCTGCCGGCGAGTCCACGGGCGAAGGTGATCGCTGATCATCGCGGTCGTGAACCCGGCAGTTTCGGCGAGCCGGGCGTGGCTCACGAGTGCACGTGGATCGTGCTCCTCGGCCGATAGCCACCACCCGAGACGGACCGGTCGGGGTTCTCGTGCATCGGACCCGGCGCGATCAGACATGGTCGTCGCTGAACAGCAGCCCGACGATCTCACCACGAGCGGTCGTCACGAAGGTGTAGGCAAGCCCATCGTCGCGCAGCTGTTGCAACGCTTCGTCGAGGCGCACGTCGGGGCGGATCGTGCCGGGAGCACGGACCATGGCCTGCTCGACCGCGGTCTTCGGTGGGAGCCGCAACCCGACCGGGTCGAGCGAACCGATCAGCACGTTGTCCTCGTCGAGCACGGCGATCGGCGCGTGAGCGTTTCCGGATGCCTGCGCAGCTTCACGGGCATCGGCGATGGTGGATGCAATACCGACCGATGCGGCCGGGCGGACGATGTCACGGATTCGGCGGCGGTCGCCAACCTCGCCTTCGGTGGCCAGGCCGAGAACGGTCCACGCCACCCTTCCGCCGACGAGATCGTGCATGTGGGTGAAACCCAGTTGGTCGAGCCGGCACGCGGCTCGGGCGCTGAGGTCTCAATGCTGATCGAAGCAGTACACGACAATCGTGCGGTTCTGCTCTATTTCTCCCATCGCCAGACGATCCATGGTGTTTAGCGGCACGCTGACGGCGCCGGGCAGGTGCTCTTGTGTGTAGACGCTCGCTGGCAGCACATCGACCAGCACGGCACCGCGTTTGATCAGCTGTTGGGCCCGGTCGACATCAATCCGCTTCATGGCAGCGCGCCGTCGTCGTTGTTCACGGGACGCAAATACCCGCTTCGCTCCCCGGTCAACCCACTCAGCCACGAACCGCCGCCAGCCATCCGTGTCCAGCATGCGTCCCAGCGACGCACGTTGAACACGAACACCTCGGTCAGCCGTGGCGGATCACGTCGAAAGTGCGGCATGCGGGGATGCGCAGCAACGCCCCCATGTCGGCATCGAGCGCATCGATCTCACTCTGGGCGATGGCGTGCCACGACCCCTCGTCGGCCCAGGTGATCACGGCGTGCACCTCGTGGGGGCGGCCCCGCTCCACCCACACCTGCTTGCCGATGAAACCGGGCCGACGTTCGAGGAACCGGCTCCAGATCTGCTCGTCTGCGGCGAGCCAGGCGTCCAGTCCGGCTGGATCGACTGTGAACGTGAGGTACTCGATCACCATCACCTCGAACTTAGCCGTCACTCATTTGGCCGACTCGCCACAACGGCAGGTCTCCGCTAACGCTCAGCGCGGCGTTGGCCATGCCAACGAGGCTGAAATCCCAGGGTCCGCACACCGCCAGGTCGCTGAGCGGCCGCAGCGACAGGACGAGACGCAATTCGATCGCGTCGTGAGCATGCGCGGCGAGCAGATCACCAACGGGCTCGACGGTGAGCGGCTCGACAGCGTGCGTACAGATCCACTG
>JANOKQ010000349.1:0-3434 GCA_031419375.1 Acidimicrobiaceae bacterium | reverse complement strand
CATCACACCTGGCGTGTTACAGCACCTCGGCGTGTCATGGATGCCCGACTGCACGGGCATCGTCACCAGCTCGCAGCGCCACGTCACCTGGGTCCTCGACTTCGCGGTCGTCCTGTTCCGCATCCGCGTCGACGGCAGCAGCGACACGGCTGTCGCCGGCCTGACCACGCAGACCGGCTCGTTCACACTGCCGTCGGTCTCACCGGATGGCGAGCGGATTGCGTTCATCGGCTATGACGATCCATCGACGTTTCCACAGAACGACCACGTCGGCATCGTCGCCCTCGACGCGGCCGGGGGTGCTGGCACGGGGGCCGGTCACGAGTTCGTCTCTCGTGGGCTCGACCGCACGTTCGCCACCTCGGCCGGCAGCCGTGCCCCGGTGTGGGAGTCGGCGACGACGCTGCTGGCCACCGCCGAAGACCGTGGCGAAACGCACCTGTACCGCATTCATCTCGACGGAACTGCGCCGCAGCCGTTGACGTCGGGCGCAATCACCGTGCGCACCTTCGACCACGCCGGCGGGACCACCGCGGCGACGGTCGGGTCCGTCGACGGAGTGGCCGACCTGTTCGTGCTCGGCCCCGCCGGGCTGATCCGCATCACCAACTTCGCCGCCCGCTACCGCGACGCGAACGCACCGCAGACGTGGGAACGCATTGCGGTCCCGAGCACCGACGGCACCGTCGAGATCGACGCGTGGGTGATGCGCCCCGCCCTGTTCGATCCCGGCCAGCGATACCCCGTACTGCTCAACGTGCACGGCGGCCCGCACACCCAATACGGCGAAGGGTTCTTCGACGAAGCGCAGATGCAGGCAGCAGCCGGCTTCGTGGTGGTGATGTGCAACCCGCGCGGTGGTTCGGGGCGCGAAGAATCGTGGGGGCAGTCGATCCTCGGGCCGCGCCACCCGGTCCGGCCGGGAGCGGGATGGGGCACCGTCGATGTCGACGACGTGCTGGCCGTCCTCGACCACGTGCTCGATCACCACGCGTACTGCGACCGCGACCGGGTCGGGATGCTCGGCGGGAGTTACGGCGGGTTCATGGCCACCTGGCTGGCGGCCAAGCACGGCAGCCGGTTCCGGGCCATCTGCAGCGAGCGTGCGGTCAACAACATGCTCAGCGAGGAGTGGACGAGCGACATCGGCTCGATGTTCCGCGTCGAGATCGGACCCAGCCACCTCGACGACCCCGACGCCTACACCTCGATCTCGCCGATCCAATGGGCCGCCGACATTCACGTGCCGATGCTGCTGATCCACAGCGAGAACGACCTGCGCTGTCCCATCGGCCAAGCCGAAGAGCTGTTCATGGCGCTGCGCCTACGCGGCCGTGACGTGACGTTCTACCGCTTCCCCGGCGAGGGCCACGAGCTGTCCCGCACCGGTTCGCCGCTGCACCGCGTGCAGCGCGCCGAGATCATCCTCGACTACTTCGCCGAACGACTCGCTGCTCGCTAGCTCAGCATTCGCTACGCATCCAGGCATCGATCAGTTTGCGGGCGATCGAGATGGCCGGCGGGATGGGTGGCAGTTCGTCGCGGGTGTACCACTGTGCGTCGACGATCTCGGTCGGGTCGCAGACAATCTCGCCGCTCACCCACTCGGCAGTGAACCCGACCATCAAGCTGTGCGGGAACGGCCACGGCTGGCTGCCCCAGTAGCGCACGTTGCCCACGGTGAGCGCAACCTCCTCGCGCACCTCACGCACGACGGCCTGCTCCAGGTTCTCGCCCGGTTCGACAAAACCGGCGAGACAGCTGTACATCGGCGAGCGGAACTGCACTCCCCTGGCGAGCAATGCCTGCTGGTCCGGCCCCGGATCACCGCGGGTGACGAGGGTGATCATCGCCGGGGCCAGCCGCGGGTAGGCGAGCAGGCCGCATGCCGGGCACTTCATCGACCGGTCGCCGGGACTCGCCTCGGTCGGCGTTGCGCAGCGCCCGCAGAACCGGTGGGTGCGAGCCCATTCGGCCAGTTGCACCGCCCGCCCGGCGATCACCCACTCGACCTCGCTGGCCCGCCCGTAGTACGAGTACAGGTCGAGCGCAGCCCCGTCGGAGGGGTCCTCGCCATAAGGAACGTCGACCGCCCAGCACGCCTCCTCCCCGAACATCCCGAGGAAAAGATGGTTCGCGTCATCGGCAGCGCCGACCACTTCGTGATACACGAACACCGACGCCCCGATCACATGGACGTAGCGGTGATTCACCGCACCCTCGGTCGGCGACATCGATGGTGTGAAATCAGGCATTGCCCGTCACCGTAGACGCGCCGGGGCATCCCGCAACCGAAAGCCGCAAGTAAGGTCGCGCTCATGACCAACGTTGTGATCGTCGACGCCGTCCGCACCCCCATCGGCAAGCGCGCTGGGGGGCTGTCCACCCTGCATCCCGGTGAGTTGCTCGGCCGCGTGCAACTGGCCCTCGTCGAGCGCAGCGGCATTGATCCGGCCGAGATCGGCCAGGTGGTCGGCGGTTGTGTCAGCCAGGTCGGTGAGCAGGCGTTCAACATCACCCGCACCTCGTGGCTGGCCGCCGGGCTACCGATCTCCACTGCGGCCACCACGGTCGACACCCAGTGCGGCAGCAGCCAGCAGGCAACCAACTTGGCCACAGCACTCGTCGGCAGCGGCGTGGTCGACGTGGCGATCGCGTGCGGGGTCGAGATCATGAGCCGCATCCCGATCGGCAGCAACGGCAACAAGAAGCTCGGTCTCGGTGTGCCGATCCCCAAGTCGTACTTCGCGCAGTACGAGATGACCTCGCAGTTCGAGGGGGCCGAACGGATCGCCGACAAGTGGGGCATCAGCCGCGCCGACGCCGACGCGTTCGGTCTCGCCAGCCAGCAACGCGCGGCGCAGGCGTGGGAGCAGGACCGCTTCGCCGGCCAGTGGATTCCCATCGAGGCACCCGATGTCGATGCCGAGGGCAAGCCGACGGGCACCACCCACACCGTGGCCCGCGACGAAGGGTTGCGCGAGACCAGTCTCGACAAGCTCGCCTCGCTGAAGGCCGTCGCCCGCGAGGACGGCGTGCATACCGCCGGTAACTCGAGCCAGATCAGCGACGGTGCGTCGGCGGTGTTGATGATGACCGAGGAGCGCGCCGCCGCGCTGGGCCTGACCCCGCGGGCGCGCATCGTCGACACCTGCCTGGTCGGCACTGACCCCGTGCTGATGCTCACCGGCCCGATCGATGCGACGCAGCGGATGCTGGCCCGCACCGGGCTGTCGATCGACGACATCGACACCTTCGAAGTCAACGAAGCGTTCGCCTCGGTCGTGCTCGCCTGGCAGAAAGAAGTCGGCGCCGATCCGGCCCGCACCAACCCCAACGGCGGTGCGATCGCGCTCGGCCACCCCCTTGGCGCAACCGGCGGGTTCTTGATCACCAAAGCCCTGTACGAACTCGAGCGCACCGGCGGCCGCTAC
>JANOKQ010000348.1:0-2421 GCA_031419375.1 Acidimicrobiaceae bacterium | reverse complement strand
CCAGTCGGCTGAGTCGGCCCGGGCCGTCGCGCCCCACCGGTCGGTCGAGCTGGCGCGGCGGGTTGAGCTGACCGAGGCGCGGCGAGGTCGGTACCGATGCGGCCGAACACCAACGCACACCACGCTGCGACCAGGCCGAGGATCAGGCCCGACGTGACCGTCGACAGGGTGACCGTTGCGGGGGCGTTCACGTGGGCGCCCCGCGGACGATGCGACGCATCCATTGCCACCCGGTCGCGTTGAGGACCACGCCGAATCCGGCGCACACCGCTGTAAGCGGAACCGTGCCATACGCCAACCGCACCTGCGAACTGGTCAGGACGCACCACAACGCGAACGCCATCGGAAGCCACGTCAGCACCCGCGCGCTGAGGCGTGCTTGCGCCGCTTGTGCGTGGCGCTCGGCGGCCCATGCGCGCCGTTCGCGCATGATGCTCGCTGCGTGCTCGACGACGTCTGCTCCGTGCGCCCCCGATCGATGGGCGAGGCCGCACGCGTGAACCGCCAGCGCTTCGTCCGGTGTGCGTACGTCGGCGGCCGCGAGCGCCTCGCCCAGCGGGAGCCCTCGGTTGAGCGCGACAGCAACGGACGCGAGCACAGATGGTCTGATGGTCAGCGCATGATCGACAGCGGCCGGGAAGCTCGATCCGGTTCGGACGTCTCGACCGATGTCGTCGAGTAACTCGATCAGGCCTCCAGCGCGATCCGGCGACGTCGAGCGGCCAGCGGGTGGAGCGGCAACGGGCAACCGTGCCCCGGTCGGAGCGAAAGCGACACCGAAAGCCAACGCCACCACCCCAGCGATTCCGTACGCGGCGGAGGGGGCGATTCCAGTGGTCCCAGTGATTTCGGCGGCGGAGATCATCGGCGACCGCGCTGCAAGGTACCGACGATCGTGTCGGCGATCGCTAGCGACCGCACACGCTGGGACGAGGCGGGTTCGCTCACCTCGCCCACTTCCGTGATCGAGCGGCCGCCGTCGGCTCGGCGCACCACATGGACAACCACGTCGACCGACCTGCAGACATGATCGTGCGCACTGCGCCCGGTCCACCCGAACCCAGACTGTGCGACCAACGACTCCAGCCGCATGATCGCATCGGCCGGCGAGTTGGCATGAATGGTGGACATCGAGCCGTCGTGACCGGTGTTGAGCGCCTGGACCAACTCGCCCGCTTCGGCGCCGCGAACCTCGCCCATCACGATCCGGTCAGGACGCAGCCGCAAGGCGGCGCGTAACAGCGTGTCCATCGAAACTGCACCGATGCCGTCAGCCGTGGCCGGTCTGGTTTCGAGCCGCAGTACGTGGGAAGCGCGTAGATGCAGTTCGGCGGTGTCTTCGAGCGTGACCACCCGCTCGTGCGCTGGAATGCGCTCGGCGATCACGTTGAGCAGCGACGTTTTGCCGGATGAAGTGGCCCCGCTAACCAGCACGTTGCAGCGCTGGGCGATGACCTCGTCGATCAGTTCGCAGACCGGCGGTGCCGCAAAGCAGTCGAGGGTGAGAATCCGCCTTCGGAATCGGCGGATCGCCAGGCACGGTCCATCGGCCGATACCGGAGGCAGCACTGCGCACACCCGTGATCCATCCGCGAGACGTGCGTCGACGATCGGGCTGGAGCGATCGAGGCGCCGGCCGAGCGGCGTGAGGATCCGTTCGAGGATCACGTCGATTGCGCCAGGCTCGAGCCGACCGACGTAGTGGGTTCCGGGGGGCCCATCGACACGCTCCACCCATACCTCGCTGCCGGCGTTGACGAGCACCTCGTTGACCGAGTCGTCATCAATCCACCGGTCGAGCAGCCCGAAGCCGAACACCGCGCTCACGATGCGTGCGCCACTGCGCAGGCGCGGCCGACCGTGCGTGAGAGCGAGGCGGGCAGCCGGTTGCACAACAACCCGGCGTCGACAGCGCGAGCGATCGCTGGGTCCCAAGGAATCTCGGCGAGGACGGGTCGGCCGAGTGAACGTTCGACGTCGCCGGCAGACAGCGCCCGTCCGGGCTCGGCGATCATGATCACGCCGGTCGCGAGGTGGGCAACGCGAGAGGCTCGACGCAACGCGAGATAGCACGGCCTGACCACCATCAGCGATGCCCCGGCGCATTGGTGCAACGTCTCGTGTGGCAGCAAGGTACCGGCGTCGATCACTACGGGCACACCGGCACCAGCGCAGGCCGACGCGAGCCGCTCGGCTTGAACCTCATCGAGCGCGCCCAGCGCATCGAACTCGCCGAAGGAACCGACGCAGCGGGTGTCGAGCCTGCCCGGATGCACCACGGTGAGACCCTCGGCTACGGGCGTGGCAAGTTCGATCAGGCTCGCGCCGGATGCGCGTGGTGAGGCGAACCACTCGGCTATGCCGGGACCGGTCGGGGAGGAGGCACCCAGTGCCGGTGCCACATCGCCGCCGAGGTCGATG
>JANOKQ010000347.1:0-2559 GCA_031419375.1 Acidimicrobiaceae bacterium | reverse complement strand
ACCTCCTGGGATGCCAGGAAGATCGCCGAGCCAGCGGTCTGCAACGACCGTGAACCCAAAGTTCCCGATCCGCGGGGCACGAGATCGGTGTCGGAGTTGACCAGCTTGATCTTGTCCATCGGAATTCCGAGGACCTCGCTGGCGAGCATCGCAAACGACGTGTGGTGACCCTGCCCGTGCACGCTGGTGCCGGCGAACACGCTGGCCGTGCCGTCGTCGTGAACCTCTGCCGCGCCGAACTCGATGTGCAGACCGACGGGCGCAGTGACCTCCACGTACGCCGCGACACCGATGCCGAGTGCAATTGGATCGTTGGCCGCCCGACGGCGAGCCTGTTCCTGTCGCAGCTCGTGGTATCCCGACGCGGCCAATGCGGCGTCGAGTGCCTTTTCGTACTCGCCTGAGTCGTAGGCGCCACCCGTGTTGGTGGTCAACGGGAATGCATCGGGTTGGATGAAGTTTCGGCGGCGGATCTCGGCGGGGTCCATCCCGATCTTCTGCGCGGCGATATCGATGACCCGCTCGATCAACTGTGTTGCTTCGGGTCGGCCGGCACCGCGGTAGGCGCCAACGGTTGTGGTGTTGGTGATTGCGGCCCTCGTGGCGAACTTGACCTTGTCGATGTCGTACACACCGACGCTCATCATCTGCGTCAGCATCGGCAAGATCGCCCCGAGCGCTGGGTACGCACCCGCGTTGGCGGTGACATCGCCTTCAAGACCGGTGATCTTGCCGTCGTTGGTAACACCGAGCTTCGCGGTCATCACGTAGTCGCGACCATGCACGAGCGAGACCATGTCCTCCGACCGCGTCTCGGCCCACTTGACCGGCGCAGCAAGCGCGCGACACACAGCTGCGGCCACGATGTATTCGGGGTACACGGCGGCCTTGGGCCCGAATCCCCCGCCGACCCATGGACAGACCACGCGCAGATCGGTCGCTTCCATGCCGAGCATCGCGACGAGCGCTCCATGCGCGGCGTGCGGTGCTTGGTGGGAGATCCAACACGTCATGGTTCCGGGGGTGTCGCCGGGCTCAGCCAGGATGCCGTTGCTCTCCATCGGGGCACCAGCCAGGCGTTGGCTCACCATCGTGACTTCAGCGATTACGTCGGCGCCTTCGAAGGGGTCGACGTCGGTGCCGTGCTCGGTTCCGAAGCACACGTTCGATCCGTGCGCGGGAAACAGCACGACTGCGTCGGGCATCAACGCCTGCGCCGGTGTGACGATCGCGCGGAGCGGTTCGTAGTCGACGATGACGGTCTCGGCGGCATCGACGGCGGCGGTCTTCGATGTCGCCACCACCGCAGCCACGATGTCGCCGACGAACCTGACGACGTCGTTGGCGAAGATCGGCCGGTTCAACTCCGGGGGCATCATCGGAAATCCCTGGAACGACGGCAGGCCGAGGCCGTCGCCACGAGCGTGATAGATGGCGCGCACCCCGGGCATCGCCTCGGCTTCGGACACGTCGACGCCGGTCACGTTGGCGTAAGCCTGGGTGGAGCGGACGAACGCGAGGTGCAGCGTGCCTGGCGGGGCCATGTCGTCGAGGTACTTGCCCTCACCAGTGAGCAGCGTCGGGTCCTCCAACCGCCGAACTGCATTTCCCAAGATCGATCCTGCATTTGCCATGGCTAACCCTTCCGGTGACATGAGTTCGCGGCGGAGATTCCCGGCGGCTCTGAAGGCCGACGTTACCCCAACTTGCGGTGCGCCCGAAACGCAACGTCTGGCATCGGTTCGAGCCGAGCGAGGGCTCGACCGACCAGGGCAGCGGTGTCGGCTTCGGACAAAAGTTCCACCACCGTCGCGTCGTCGTCGGCGGCGAAACAGCCGAGCACCGGTACGCCCGCCTGATCGGTGGCGTCAAAGAACAGCCGGAACGGATGCACCGTAGAAACGTCGTACCAGGCCCCGCCCGGCACCCACCACCGCTCGGCAAAGCGGGCGAACACCTTGCACACGTTGCCGGACCCGATGCGGTCGATGCCACGCCGGGCATCGTCTGGGAGGGGCGGGTCGAACACGACCGAGCCTGCCGCGAGCACGCCGATCGGGATCGTGACGATGACGTGGTCGGCGGTCAGCGCGAAGTCGGCACCGTGAACCGCCCATCGTGATTTTTCGGAGCGCACCAGGTCGATCGTGCGCCCGCAATGTAGGTCCAAGCCTCGGCGGAGATCGTCGATCAGCAGCGCCAGATCGCCGGTGATCAATTCATCACCGCCGCCCATCCGGTACGGCTCGTCGTGATGTGCCCAGGACAGCTCGGCCATCTTCGCCGCATACAGGCTTTCGGCTGCAGATGTCACCCATGTCCGCACGACCGCGCGGTCGAGCGGGTCGCTCACTGATTCGATCGCCGCCAGGAAGATATCGGCCACAGATGGGTCGTGGTCCAGTTGGCCTGCTGCGTCGCGCATGAGTCCCACGACGTTCGCGTGGGCGATGTTCGCACCCTCGATCTCGTGCCGGTCGAGCCACCCGTGACCGTCGACGTGAACGGCGACGTCCTCCCAGTCGTGCGGGCGATAGGTGATCCCGACTGCTGTGAGCG
>JANOKQ010000346.1:0-3120 GCA_031419375.1 Acidimicrobiaceae bacterium | reverse complement strand
CGGCAAGCCGGTCATCAGCAGCAATATCGCGGTCTTCTGGTCGTGCTTCGGGTAAGCGCGAAGCACTCGCACCCGCGTGCAGTCGTCGATAGCGGTGTACTGGTAGTAGCGCTTCTTCTTGCCGGTTTGCCCGAGCGGTTCGATGAACTTCACGTCGACCTGCAGGGCGTGGACCGGGCGTTGCTTCTCGTAACGTTTCCATTTGGTGTCTTTGCGTTTGTAGCGCTGCGACGCCGGCAGCCGGCCCAGGCCCACCTTGTGCAGGATTCGCCAAACCCCTGAAGAGCTGATCGTGAGGTCGTGGTAACGCTTCAGATACATCGTGATCTTCAGCGGCCCAAAATGGTAATGCTGCCGCAACCAGAGGATCTTGTCCACGACCTCAGCGTTGGTCGCGGTCGGTGAATAATGCGGCGCGCTGGAGCCATCTCGGAGCCCTTCGACGCCTTCGTCCTCGTATCGTTTCAGCCACCCGTAATACGCCTGGCGGCTGATGCCGTAGTAGCGGCAGGTTGATGCGACGTTGCCACTGACTTCCTCAACGTGCCGCCGCACGGCGAGCTTGTGATTTGCGCGACGCTCGAGCTGCCGCTCGGCCGACGCAGAGATAGTTGATGTCATGGGCTCTTCTTCCCAAATGGAAGACCGAACTGTCAACAACCTCCGTCAGTTCTACATCCCGAGGTGTATTCCTATCTCTTTGATCTCGGGAGACAGTTGGCACTTCTGGCCTACCTAGATCCGCGTCTTGGTTCAGAGCATTTGGCGTCTCGATTTGGCGTCGTCGATGCCGCGAAGCACGACGGACACCCAGATCATCCGGGCGAGCGGTGCGACCGCAATTCCCCAGACTATTGAGGCAACAACATCGCTCGGGAAGTGCACGCCGTCGACGACAAGAGCTACTGCGACTCCTAACGTGAGCAGCCCGCCGATGATTCGGCCCAACCATCGACTCCGACCTGCGGCGAGCCCGAGCACGATCGTGACCACCAGAGCAGTCACGAAGGCGGTGTGCCCGCTGGGATAGGACGCGTCGACCTGAGCCGGGCTGAAAGGGGTACAGGAGAAAAGCGGCGTCCGGGGGGGTGCACTGCGAGCTTGACTAGCGCCAAGGAGAGCCACGTCGCAGCAATCGTGACCGCAAATGTGGAGGCGACCCTGAGATTGCGTGCAATTGCGGTGACGATAGCGGTGAGTACAACCGTTCCGACGATTGCGGGCACGGGCCCGAAGATCCGATAGACGGCATTGCTGAGATAGCCGACTAGCTGTAGTTCCCCGTGACGTTGTGAACGCGTTGGGCCGGTGTTGAGCCGCCGATGCCGGTGTGGGGTCTGTGGTGATTGTAGTGATGAAGCCAGGCCGGGTATTCGGCGGCTCGAGCTTCGTCGCTGAGGTAGGTGGCGGCGTAGGCCCATTCGGTGGCGAGGGTGCGGTTGAAGCGCTCGACCTTGCCGTTCGTCTGAGGCCGGTAGGGGCGCGTCCAAATGTGCTTGATGTTGCCTAGAGCTGCGGCGAAGGTTCGGGATCGGTAGCAGGAGCCGTTGTCGGTCATCACGGCGGTGACAGTGATGCCGGCCGAGGTGAAGAACGCGTTGGCGCGCAACCAGAAGCCGGCGGCGGTCTCCTTCCTCTCATCGCCGAGGATCTCCGAGTAGGCGGAGCCGTGAGTGGTCATCGACGGCGTAGTGGAGGAACGAGTAGCCGCGGCCGTTGCGGCGGTGCCCGTCGTTGTTCTTCGCGCCCGCCTGCCGGCCTAGGACCCGGTGTCCGCCTCCGTTGGGGATGCGGCCCTGTTTCTTGATATCGATGTGCACCAGCTCGCCCGGGGCTGCTCTTTCATAACGGACCGTCTTGGCGCGTCGCACTGGAAGGCCGGTGGCCTGGTCAAGATAGACCAGCGTCGGCATCCGGTATCGCACCAACACCCGCTCGACTGTGGAGCGATTCAGATGCAGGTGGTAGCCGATGCGATGCGGCCCCCACCGGCGCACGAACCGCAGCGCCACTATCCGATGCTCGAGCCGTCGCGACAGTCGCTTGGGCGAACGATGGGGCCGTGACGACAGGTCGGTCATCGGCAGCCTCGTCCGATACCGGGCCGCCCATTCCGTCGCCGTTGCCGGCGAACACTGGAACCGCTCCGCGGCTCGGCGCGCAGACCAGCCCTGCTCGACGATCAGGCGGGCAAGGCGAAGACGCCCCTCCGGGGCGAAAGGCGCATTAACGTGAGTCACGAAGACCTCCGGTTTTGAGTCAGTGTGGTAACCCACATCGTGCCGGAGGTCTTCGCTACCTCAAACGATCACAACCTCCATGGGAACTACAGCTAGGCATCGGTGATGGCCATTGAGTAGATACACAACCGCAAAGTCGAAGTGACTCGTCCGCATCACCAGGCCAACGACAAAGATCGCGACGATGGCGACGGTTGCAGTCCAAATGATGCGCGCTCGGTGATGCGTCGGCGCAAGTAGCGCCTGAAGCACGCCTCGCGGTTCGTCTAGATGTGCCCGCCCGGCCGGCCGGATCCGAGTTCACGCCTGATCCCCCGCATGTATCGGATCTGACGCCACGTGCATCGCGTCGTAGACGAAGGCGGGGCGGTAGATCAGCGATGAAACGCCGTGATAGGGCGCTCCACGCTCTGCTACCGCATCGTGCCCGTTGATCGGCGCCCTCGTTTGCGGTCCGGTGGGCTTCTTGAATACCCAGTGCCGGTAGCTTACGAAACGGACGGCCGACCCCAGCAGCAGGCCGACGCCATTGGCGGAGATGTTGTCGGCCAGTGCCGTGTGGAGCCCGAGCGCATAGTGCGAGACCGCGAGCGCCAGGAGCGCGACCGCGCCGCCCGCCGCGCTGGCGACGACGAACTCCGTCACCTCACGCGCCACGTCGGCGCGCCGCGCGTCTCGGAAGGTCCAATAGCGGTTACCGAGCCAGTTGGCGGCGATCGCGAGAGCCACTGACACCACTTTGGCCAGTATGGCGCCACCGTGCACATGGTCAGGTGAAAGCAGCGTTTGGCGCAGCAGGTTGAAAACGCCGACGTCGACGAGGAACCCGATGGCTCCGACGCCGATGAATCCCAGCAGCTGCTTCGCGAGATCTCCCTGC
>JANOKQ010000345.1:0-1667 GCA_031419375.1 Acidimicrobiaceae bacterium | reverse complement strand
AACTCGTCGGCGATGAGACGGTGGATCATCTCGCTCACCGCTGGCCGACTGACCTGCAGCCGCTCGGCGATCCGAGCCTGAATGACGTCGACGTCATCTTCGTCGAGCTCGAAGATGCACTCGCAGTACTCCTCGAACGCGGGGTGGTGCTCTCCCGAAGCTGGCATCTGTAGAACGCTACCGGCCGGGCACGCCCCGGGTGCGGCGCAGCCAGCTCTCGGCATAACGAAGCCTTCGTTGCAGCTGTTCGGTGGTTGCCGCGCTGACTTTGGCGACGCCGGCGAGGCGGTTCATCTCGGCGTTCACTTTGCCGTGGGCGAGGCCGGTGAGGTCGACGAGGCGTTGGGCGACGAGCGCGTTGCGGGCGCGTAGGTCGTCTTTGATCTCGGCGATGCTGCGAGTGTCGCTGCCATCGAGCCCGGAGTGACGAAAGCCCGCGTCGGTGGGAATCTCGGGCAGCACGAGGTCGAGGTCGAGGAGCCGGGCCGGGTCGAGCTCGGCGCCACCGGCACCGTCGGGCAGCTCCGGCTGATCGGGTTCATCGTCGAAGGCCAGCCCTTCGGCTGTGATGGTGTGGATCTGCATCCCGGTCGCGACCGCGCTGAGCACCGAGAACAGCGACAACTGCTCCGGGTCGCCGTCAGTGGCGACCGGGTCGAACGCGATGTCACCCTCGGGCGTGAACTCGTCGTCGTTGGGTACCGGGGGGCGCAAGACGTGGCGGCGGGCTTCGGCGATCTGGAACGCATGCGTGCGCAGGCGAGCATCGTCGGGCAAGAACACGTAGGCCTTCTGACTGCCACGGTCGTTCTGCCAGCGCACGAACCGGCCGACCGCCTGGCGAAAGAACAGCTCGGTGGTGACCGTGGTCGCGTACACCCCGACGCGCAAGCGGGGGATGTCGACGCCTTCGCTGACCATCCGTACCGCCACCAGCCACGGCGCAGTCGAGCCGGCAAACTTCGTGATTCGGCTCGACGCCGTTGGATCGTCGCTGACCACCACCTCGGCCGGAACCCCGAAGTTCCGGCGGATCAGCTGGGCGATGCCCTGGGCGTGTTGCTGGTCGATGGCGATCACCAGACCGGCCGCGTCGGGTTGCCCGCCGGGCATCGAGCGGAGCGCCTGTAGCCGCTCGTTGGCCTGGGAGAGCACCGTCGGCAGCCAGTCGCCGTCAAGGCTCAGAGCGGTGCGCAGCCGCTGGGCCATGCCGTCGCGGGTGAGTTCGTCGTGGAAGTTGGCGCTGATGATGCTGCCATCGGGGGCGCTCCACTCCATCAGCCCGTCAAAACGTGGGAAGTACACCGGCCGAACCACACCGCCATCACGCAGCGCATCGGCGTAGCCGTAGGTGTAGTGGCTGAACGCCGAATCGCCCTCCGCAGTGGCCTGGTACTCGACGAACGGGATTGCTGCGGTGTCGCTGCGAAACGGCGTACCGCTGAGACACAACCGCCGGTGCGCGGGTTCGAAGGCGGTGCGAATGGCATCGCCCCAGGCGCGCTCGTCGCCCGCGTGGTGGATCTCGTCAAGGATCACGAACGCGTCGGCCGACAACCCGCGCAGTGCCTTGGCGGTGGCAGCCGTGGCCACGTGTTGATACGTGGTCACCAAGCCGTGCATGTCGCTGGCCAGCCCGCCGGATGGGGTCCAACCGGGATCGAGCT
>JANOKQ010000344.1:0-3615 GCA_031419375.1 Acidimicrobiaceae bacterium | reverse complement strand
CGGGGCATCCCCTACGTCGATGTCGGATACGGTTCGCTGATCCCCCGAGCATTGCTCGAGGAGGCAGGTGCCGCTGCCGCCGCGCACTGGCGAGCCCGCGGACTCGAACCCGATCCGCTCGCCGGAGTATTCCGGTACCTCTACGTCGACCCGTGTCCCCCGGCATTACAGAACCCAGAGATCGCCGACGTCGCCGCCGTGCAGCGAATGCGGCCAGCCGCCGGCGAGGCGCAGGTCACGGAGCGATCGGCGTGGCTCGATGACCTTCCGCGCCGGCCCACCGTGTATGTCACGTTGGGGACGATCTGGAACACCGACCTGGGCGTCTTCCGCCTCGTGATCGAGGCATTACGCGATCGTGTCAATCTCATCGTCACCGTCGGTCGGCAAAACGACCCGGCGCTGCTCGGGCCTCAGCCAAGGGGTGTGATCATCCGCAGCTACATCCCTCAGCACGAATTCCTGCCGTGGTGTGACGCCGTGGTCGCTCATGGCGGGTCGGGTACGGTGCTTGGCGCTCTGGCCCACGGAGTGCCCCTGCTGATAGTTCCCCAAGGTGCCGATCAATGGAGCAACGCCGAGCAGATAGTCACCGCCGGTGCAGGTCAGCGGCTGCTGCGAGACGAGCTTTCCGCCGTAGCCGTGCGCGATTGCGTGATGGCACTGCTGAGCGAACCCTCCTATCGTCGAGCCGCATCGAACATCAAGGACGAGATCCGCGCCATGCCATCCGCCACAGACGCAATCGTCGGCCTCGAGGCACTGCTATGAACTCGGGCAGCGATTCTTCTTTGGTTGTCCGGGTTCGCGGGTGCGTCCCCATCATGATCACAAGCACGCTCCCGAGAAGCTGGACTCGGGCACGCATAACCCGCCACCCATATTGACGGGATCCGAAGGAAAGCCGTCTGCGCCAGATCGGCGCATCCGGCGCGCTCACGTATCGGCAATGTTGCGGCCCGGACGGCAATTCACTGCCGATGTCATCGCCGATCAGTAGAGAATGTCGAGCGCGTATCGCAGGGCCCGATCGAGTTCCGAGCGCTTGACCTCGTCCAGTTGACCTACGGGGCTTCGATCGAGCGCTTCGACGGGCACGGTGACAATGTTGTCGCAGTTGATCACGCACGACTCGGGGAGACCTTCGTCCGGTCCGATCGCGACCTCGGAGCGGATTCCGCGGGTGGTTCGGGTGATCGGTGCGCACGTAATCGCCGTCAGAACTGCGGCCGCGGCGTCGCGGGTGATCACACAGACGGGACGTCGACCTGCTGGCGGTCCGAGGTCGGCCCAGTAGATCTCGTTGCGTGCTACCACTCCGGCGCCGTGCGGGCAGCGAGCCGAGCGGCGGATCGCACGAGAGCGGGTTCTGTTGGCTGTCGCCGATATGCCGCGACGAGGTCGCGGTCGGCAGAGAAGGTGTCCTCGGCGTCGATTACGGCTTGGGCGCCGCGCCGGAGCAGTTCCGAGCGGTTCGTGCCAAGGGTCTTGGCCAATTGGTCGAGATGGTCGACGAGGTCGTCGTCGAGTTGAACGAGCACTTCACGTCGAGCCATAACCATATGATAACCCATATGCAGCACGCGATAGTGCGACAGAACGAGCGGCGCAGAATGACACCGACGGCGAGTACGTGACCAGCTCAGAACGGCGCATCTCGGCGGGAGTTGTGCCTCGCCTCCTGGGATGGAGCGTCGTAGGGAATCCTCGTGCGGGTTCGAGTTGCCGATACCAGTTTGGGCGGGCGATTCCCGATGAGTTGGGGCTACCCGTGGTGATGCTCACGAGGGTGCCGTTGTCGAGGTGTCCGATTCCGACGGTGTCGATGCCCTGGGGTACCTCGGCGTACCACAGCAGGTCGCTGCCCACGACATGTGCCTGCGTGGGAGCAATGATCGTGGCGCTGGGCGACATAGCCGAGTTGTTGGGGTCCCACGGATAGAGAACCGGAGTGGGGTCGGCTGCGGGTTGTCGACCGACGATGAACCAACGGCCATCGATCGTCACGCCGTTCTCCCAGTGGGGTACCTCTAGGAGGCCTGGGGCGGATCGGCATCGTTCACGTTGATCGATCTGGAGGCAGATCGTTATTGAGGTCTTGGTGGTGCCGCCGCGCAGCACCACTCGTGCTGCGGTGAAGTCGGCCGAGGCGACCTCGGGAAGGTTGATGAGTCGATCGCTGGCTTTATCGGCGAGGTCACGGATCTGGTTGAGCGAGGCTGGTCGCAGGGACCGCAGTAGTTGGTCGAGATGTCCAGCGGAGGAGATCCGGATGATGGTCCCGCCGGGCTCTATGAGGATCGCACCGTCGGCGGCGCGGACTGATCCGTCTGGTTGGCGCGTACCGTCGTACAGGAGCTGCGGCGTGAGATCTCCGAACACTGTCGTGCCGACGAACACGGTGTCGTACTGGTTGCCGACACTCGAGAGGGTTGGTGGTTGGGCGCCGTTTGCATCGGTGGGGCCGTCCGGTCCAGTGACGGTGAATATCACCGCGTTGGTGCTTGGATGGTTCGCCGTCGAGTCTTCGGCGATGAGCGGCAGCGTGCTCGATGCGACCTCGAAGCCGTCGGAACCATCGGTCCGCCATCGCAGCGCGTCGAGCATCGAGATCGCTTGCTGATTGCTCAGTCCTCGGCCTTGAACGCTGATCTCGCGGCCGTTGTCCACCCACTGCAACGACACGGGGTCCCGACCCTCGTCAGCTGCATCAGAGCTGAACGAGTACGCGGTCAGTCCTCGTACGGGCACCGTTGGCTATGGTTTGCCTGTGCCTGGCGGCTGTTCCGACGCCGATCGGATGGCTGAAATCCCTACTTTCATCCCTACAACTGGGCGGCACGAGGCATCACGAGCCAGCACTAGGTGGACCATCGGCCCAGGTCAGAGGCACCGAGCAACACCAGCTGGACGGTTGTGGGGGATCACCCAGATCTACGAAGGCACCAACCAGATCCAACGCATGGTGATCGCCAAGAAGCTTGGTTTGTAGGGATCACCGGGTGTGTGGGAGGTGCGCGTGTTCGTCGGCAACGACGAGCGCGGCCGGCCGAATCAGGTGAGCCGCACGGTGCGAGGAACCAAGCGCGACGCCCAGCGCGCCGCGGCCGAGATGACGGTGGCGCTGCCAGCCCGCAGCGATGGCCGCACGGTGGCCGATGCTCTCGACGCGTGGATCGAAACGCACGCCCACCTGGGCGGCCTCGGCGGTGCGTTATCAGACCAGCCGGGCCTCGCTGGTGAGGCCGACAACATCGCTCGCACGCCACTCGCCAAGCTGACGGTGGCCGATGTCGATCGCTGGCACAGCCGGCTCTGGGCGGCTGGTGTGGGGGAGTCGTCGTTGCGGAACCAGCATCTCGTGCTGAGCGCGTCGCTCTCGCAGGTCGCCAGGTGGGGGTGGGTGAGCGCGAACGTGGCCGCGTTGGCGACGCTCGGTCGCCGCACCATGAAGCCGCGCTCGGCGATGAGCGCTGCCGAGGTGCGTGCGGTCATCGACGCCGCGGAGCGGTTCGACCCGGCAGCGGGCGTGGCGTTCCGCCTCGCCGCGATCACGGGCGCACGGCGGGCGGAGCTCTGTGCACTCGTCTGTAGCATCGAGATCGAGCGGAAGGG
>JANOKQ010000343.1:0-7194 GCA_031419375.1 Acidimicrobiaceae bacterium | reverse complement strand
CTCGGTCGCTGACGCTCGCGTTCGTGGTTGCCACTCCTGCCACTGTTCGCCAAGCCAGCGCCGCGACCACTCGTGGACGCGTGCCTCTGCCAGGGGCGTCTGCCACGACTCTGGTTCGCCCGTCGTCTCATCGAACCGGCCTCCCGCCTGAACCTCCTGCAACAGCAGACCCCGGTAGCGGTCAGCCTCGATCCGGGGGCGGAACGACTTGCCGCGATGGCGGCCGTCGATCGTGTAGCGCACCACCCACGGCAATTTCGCTTACGTACTTGAGGCATCGGTCAACGATTTGTCGCCAGTGCAGGTGGCATCGGCGCTCGCTGCCGTCGGCCGCTATTTGCCTGCGGATGTCGTCGAGAATCGGCTCGAGAGTCTGCGCGAATGGCGGGCGATCACCGGCACCCAGGACACGTCCCGGATCCTGCGCCACAGCGATCTGCTGTTGCGTAATCGCCGGTACGCCCTTACCCAGGCTGGCAGGCAGGTGCATCGGTTCTACCGAACTGTTCTTGCGGTAACGGTGACGCTTCGCGAGATCCCGTTGGCCAGCCTGAACCGGATCGTGCGCTCCTTGGAGACGATCCGATCAAGCGTCGAGCTTCCTCCCGAGGAGGTCGCCGAGCACATCCGCCAGGTCTTCGTCAGCCACGACGATCTCGACGCAGCGCTCGTCGGAGCTGAGGACGGACTGACCGGGCTCGCTGACCGTTTCGACCTCGACTCGGACAACACTCTCGAGTTGAAGACTCTGCTGGTCGAGTACGCGACACGGATCGCGAACGAACTTGGTGAGGGGAGTGACATCGCTGCCGGGCTCCTCGTCGAACTTGAAGACCGGTTCGACGAGCTTTCGCGATGGTCTGTGGAAGCGTCGGATGCGCGCGTGTTGATCGAACGCGGAGCGCTCACAGCCTCCAAGGGTGGAAGCATCGAGGACTGAGTTGGCCTGCAAAGTTGGTTTGACCCGTACAGCGGGCGAGCCGAACGTTTCTCCATGCGACTCGTCAGAGCGCTGCCGAGCATGCACAGCAACTTGCGGCGCCTCCACACGTCGGGCGGCACTGCCACGAGCAGATCGAGGGCGCTCGCGCTTGCCAGGGCCTGCCGTGATGCAACGCACGGGCCGGCGATCGCGATCGCTGTCCTCGGCGACCACTCGTGGCGGAAGCTGTACGGCGCATCGGACGACGCTGACCTGTCGCGGATTCCCAGCTGGGCGGCAGGGCCGCAGGTTGTCGTGCCACCGCTGCTTCGCTTGTCCGGGCGCAGCGGTGCTCGCGGGCGGCCGCCGGCCGCGCGTGACGATGCGAGCGCTCGGGAAGTCGTTCAGGCTCGACGGGAACGACGTGTGCTCGAGCACGAGCTCGCCGTCCGCGAAGTTCTCACCGCCGCGCCCGGTGCAGCCTTGTCGGAGGGAGCAGCGCAGGTTGCGCTGGCGACCTTGATGGCCGCAGCGCGGCAAGGTCCGAGCCACGACCGTCGAACCGCAGCCAAAGACGGGCTCGCCTCATCATCGTCCACGTCGTTAGCCCGTGCGACACGCCGGCACTGATCGGGCCACGGTTCACGATCTGGATGCCCTCCCGGCGAGTCATCTTCCACCTCCCGAGCGTCAGGCCCGCATTGACCGGCATCCGAGACGACGAAGCGCGAGCGACGGTGACGTTCCTGCCCCGCGTTCCCGAGCCGGCGTGAGCGTAGGCAGTGTCGCATGACCGATTTGACAACGACCGACCAGTCGCCGAGGTCACCGGCCCGACTACAACGCAACTGGGTCCCCGAAGCGAACGACGATGCCGCGGCCGCACTGCGCGTACTGGCAGCACGGCCGTGGCTGGTCGCAGGCCGAGACGACGACACGATCGCCGCTGCTCGAGGTGCACCACACCCGACTGTTGAACGTGATCGCGAACTTCGCGACGGCCGATCCGGTCGCCGACAGTCCCGAAACGGGTCAAAGTCGCCGTCGCGTTCGCTGGGTGCTGTCACCCATCGACCTCATCCCCGAGTTCCTCCCCGTCATCGGCCCGCTCGACGACATCGTCGTCGTCGCGCTCGCGCTGCGCTACGCCGCACGCCGCATCCCACCCCAAGCACTGATCGACGCCTGGCCCGCAGAACGACGAATCCTCGAACGCCTCGCCCCAGCGACAGCAACATCACCGACACACGACAAGGACATCTGAATGGACAACAGCCTCTTCCGCTGGATCAACCGACTCGCCAACCGTACCGGTTGGGCCCACGGATTCTTCACTGCTTACGCCAAGTACCGCATCGTGCTCTTCGCCGTGCTCCTCGTCGCCGCCTACCTCGACGGGCGCCAACACGACGACCTTCGCGCCGTCGCCGGCAGCGTCTGGGCCGCCGGCGCGGCACTCGTCGCACTCGGCATCGGCCAACTCATCGGCGGCGCCATCGACCGCGCCCGCCCCTACGAAGCCATGACCGGCGTTCACCTCCTCGTCGACAAGACCACCGACTTCTCGTTTCCCAGCGACCACGCAACCGCCGCCGGAGCCGTCGCGGTCGGGCTCCTGATCACCAACCGGCGATGGGGGATCGTCGCCACGGTCCTCGCCATCGTGATGGCCTTCACCCGGGTGTACGTCGGCGCCCACTACCCCGGTGACGTCATCGCCGGCCTCGCACTCGGCGGCGCCATTGCCGCCGCTGGCATAGTCCTCGTCGTACCGCCCCTCACGCGCATCGCCGAGCGGCTGAGTCGAACAAGGTTCCGTGTGCTGTTGATCTCACAAACTGGTCAGGCGAACGGGGCCTGACTGTCGACGGCAGCGAAGGTTGTCCGAGCAGCTCGGCAAGTCGGCAGAGTGTCCTCAGCTATCGGGCGCCACTCCGGACAGGTTCCAGAACGCATCCGTGAGCCCGAGACCGTTCAGGATCGCCTGGTTCTGCTCGCGTGTGCGCGGCTGCCAGTTCGGATCGATCCGGTTGCCCCACCAGGCGTGCGCCAGTTCACAGAGCTTGGTGACGGGGATCGTCGTCCCAGGGACTCTGGTACCGAGCCAGCAATCGATGTGCTCCTCCGACCGGAAGAGGTTCATCGTGCCTCAAGTGAAGACGATGTCGTCCCACCATCGAACTGCCGGGACCACGCAGTGAAACAGCAAGCTGTCGTCATCCGGCTGCGCGTCGCGCACCTGGACAGTGATCGGCTCACCGCAATCGGCGCACGACGTTTCGATGCGACCATCAACGTGCAACGCCGCGCAGACGCCAAATGCGTCCCACGCACAGTTCGCATACCACCAACGATCGTCAGCGAACACCCGATAGGCGGTCGGCACTGCCGAGAAAGGGTTGGCCATACGAAGCTCGCGAGAGTGCGACTGCAGCACCAACGCATGATCATCGTGCAACCGTTGCCAACCAGCCCACACGGCATCAGGACTCGCGCCAGTAGCTGCCGCGACGTCGTCGACCGTCGGCGCGCGACCCAACTCGACGAACAGCCCGTACGTCAGGTTCCGCAGCGCCACATCGCCTTCGTCCATCACCGAACGGTAGTGCGATTCTGAGCACCGACGCGACGATATGAATGGCCGCGCACACATGCCAGATAACGCCGAGCAGATCGGGTTCGGGTTGACCGAGCGATCAGCCTTCGACCGTCAGCAGGAAGCTGCGCACGACTGCTTCGAATGCCCCGGCGGATTCCAGGTAGCACTCGTGGCCGAGTCCGGGCATCACGGTGAGCTGCGATCCCGGGATCGCAGCGTGGAGCTCGTTAGCGATGTCCAACGATGACCGTTCGTCAGCGTCGCCGTGGATCAGCAGCGTTCGTGCCTCGATCTGGGTAAGCACGTCTCGCAGGTCCGCCTCGGCAAGTGCCCGAGCCATCGTACGGGTTCCTGCTGGACGGATCTCGGACATGATCGTCGCGAGTTCTGACCTCCTGTTCTCCGGCATCGCGTCGGAGAACAGGCCCGGCATCGAGGAAGGATCGAAGGTGCCGGGCGGGAGGTCGGCGATCCGCAGGGCGAAGTCGAGTCGTTGGGCGACCTGGTCGGGTGGGAGCGATCCAGCCCAGCCTGCATACGCTCCGACCAGGACGAGACTTCGCACGATGCTCGGACGCTGCCGGTACAACTCCAGCGCGAGCGCCGAGCCCCACGAGTGTCCCAGCACGTGCGGCCTCTCCAGGCCGAGCGCGCTGATGAACTGCGCGAGACACTGGGTGTACTCGGGTAAGCGAAAGTGTTCAGGCGGATCAGACGACCCACCACAGCCCGGCGCATCCCACGCGACCACGGTGAACACGTCGGAGAGCGATTCGAGTTCGACTCGCCACACCCGACTGTCGCTCACCGCCCCGTGCAGCAGCACCAGACCCGGACCGTCGCCGCGCCGCCGGAATGCGATCCGAATCCCGACCACCTCCACGTACTCCATGTCAGCTCCACGGCGCTCGGTCAACACAACATGCCCAGGTTGCCCCGATCAGGTCGCCGCTGTCCACCACCCCGGGTGGCTCACAACGCTCCCACGCGAGGTTCACTTCGCGCTCGTCGGTGCGACCGATCGGTACCCGCGTCACCCGACGCTCGTCGTCGTTCGTCTGTGCTATCGATGAGCATCAACAGGCGGACCGTCAGCACAGCATGGTCCCTCGCTGTGATCGTGTCGCTGATCTGCCCGGCGATCGTCGGCTGCGCGAGCAGCGGCAACACGGCGGCTTCCACCTCGACGAAGCCGTTGCAGGTGTTGCTCGACTACAGCCCGACCCTGTCCGACGCCGGCGCATTGCTGTACCTGGCGTCCAACCCGGCGGTCGAACTGCTCGCCGTAACCCTGCCCGGCACCGGCGAAGCCGACTGTGAACCAGGCACCCGCACCACCCGGGCGCTGCTCACCATCGCCGACAACAGCGACGTGCTGGTGGGTTGCGGACGGAACACCCCGTTGATCGGTGAGCGTGACTGGCCAGAGGAGTGGCGGACCGAGGTGAACCGATGGGGGACCGAGATGCTGCCCGCTGTCGACCCGGAACCGATCCGCGACGCCGAGCAACTCCTCACCGACACACTCAACGAGGCCACGACACCGATCACGTTGGTCGCAGTCGGACCACTGACGAACCTCGGTGTGGTCCTGGTCGCCCACCCCGAACTCGCCGCACGGATCGAGCGGATCGTGATCATGGGCGGCGCGGTCACCGTCCCCGGCAACGTCGAGACGTCGCCCGCCGCGGAATGGAACATCTACATCGACCCCGAAGCCGCCCGCCGTGTGCTCGCCTCCGGTGCACCGGTGACGTTTGTACCGCTCGACGCCACCAACCACTTGCCGTGGACCGAACGCCTCCTGCGCCGCCTGGCCACCCTCGACGGTCCCGCCGCCCGCACCGTGCACCAGATGGCCACCTCCCGCCCGACCCTCGACGGCTTCTACCTCTGGGACGAACTCGCCGCCATGACCGCCATCAACCCAGACCTGGTCACCATCGAGTCGATGACGGTCAGGATCGACGACAACGGTGCCATCGTGCGCGACCCCAGCGGAGTCGCCGTGACCGTCGCTGTCAACGCCGACGCCGACGCGGCATCGCAGGAGTTCCTGCGCACACTCAACGGTGGCACCTTGCCGGCCGTCGTGCCGCTCACCGCCGCGGAATTCGACTACATGATGACCATGGCAGCCATCGACTCCCGGTCCAACGCTACCCTCGCTCACGTCTACGACACGGTCGCACAAGCCGAAGGGGACCTGCACGTCGTGGCCGCCGCCTTCGCGAACGAGTTCGTCGCGGCTATCGCCGCGTTGGTCGCGGACCTTGACAGTCTCGAGCCCCCGCCCTCGCTGAGCGACGCCCACGCCGACTACGTCGAACTCCTCACCCAGTTCGTAGCCAGCAAAGCAGACCTCCTCGCCGCGGTCGCCGAGGCCGACGGGACCGATCTCGACCAACTAATGGCCGACGCAACGACAAAGGCCTCGCTCGCGGACATCTTCGACCGGGCCCGCGACGCCTGTCAGGTCCTCGAGGACTACTCCTTCCTCCACGACGGCCCCCGCCCCTGCTCGTCAGCCGCACAACAATGAACTCCACCGGGCTCCGCGATGCCAAGACGGTGCCGTCACCCGAATCCGGAGTTGATCCGTCCGTAATGAGATGACTTCCATCGATCTCACCGCCACCAGCCGGGCGTCCCGCGCTGCCCACATCGTTCGCGAGTGGTGGCCCGCACCGGCATTCATCGCCGGAGCACTACTCGCACAACAGCTGCTCCTGAGCTCGCGCTACGAAGTCGGCGGCCACGCCGCCGAACACATCGCCGGTGCAACCGCACCGTTCATGGCAGCAGCTGTCCTCTCAATCCTGTTCTGGGCGACACCCCGTGCTCGCCATCAGATAGACCTCCTCGTGACCGCCGGCGTTTGGTTCGCAACGACGCTGCTCGTGATGGTCGGCAACCTGCGCGTCGTCGACGACCTCGTCGCCGCGGGGTACTCGCGCACGCCGACCGGCTCCGTTCCCGACGTTGCCGATCACTCCCTCGCCAACTCCTCGGTCTGGTACGCAGAGGTGGCCGCTCTGCTCCTCGTCGCCGCGTGGCGTCGGCGTGGACACATCGGTAACCGGGCGACGATCGGCGCAGTCGTCGCCACCGTGATCATCCCACCCTGGATCATCCCAGGCGCCGGAGTCATCGTCCTCGCGATCGTTCGCCTCGTGAAGCGCGGCCGAGTCGCCGAGCCGGTGCCAATCACCGGTGATCGGATGACTTCCTCCACCACCTGACCTGAGGATTCACCTCGCCGCGCAAAGGTTGGTGGGTTGGCAGCGTCAGGCTCCAACGGGCTGTCGGCACCAATCGTGCCCGCGCCAGGAGTAGATCGCGATCGCGATTCATCGGTTCGGTTCGATAGCTCGGGTGAGCCAGATGACCGAGGATCTTGTAGCTCAGCTCGCCCCTCGCGCTGAGATCCGGAATGGTGCGCCGCCTGTTGGCCGGTTGACGACCATGCCAATCGGGTGTGGCATCTCGGTGCTGGTCGGGGTGAGATCGAGTCGTTGGGCGAGGCGGGCGATGATGACGGTGAGCTCCATTTGGGCAAGGGCGAACCCGATGCACATGTGGGGACCACGTCCGAACGGCACCCAGGCCTGATCGCTGCTCGCCTTCTGCTCCGGGGTCAGGTCGGCAAACCGATCGGGGTCAAAGCGCAACG
>JANOKQ010000342.1:0-5199 GCA_031419375.1 Acidimicrobiaceae bacterium | reverse complement strand
TCGGTGTTCACTACCTCGATCTCGCGGCCGGCGAGGAGGCCCGTTTCGAACGAGACATGGAGGCACTGAACGCGTTGCCGGTGGCCAGCTCACCGCGTGCGTCGTCGGCAATCCCAGATATCCGCGGTTTCATCGGGATGGTGCTCGATCAGGGTCACGCATACGAGGCTGGCGGCAGTGTGTACTTTGACGTGTCCACGTTCCCGTCGTTCGGGTCGCTCAGCAACTACAGCACTGAACAGATGCTCGCCTATGCCCGCGAGCGTGGCGGCAACGTCGACGACCCGCACAAGCGCAACCAGCTCGACTTCGTGTTGTGGCAACCGTCGGCTGCCGACGAGCCCAGCTGGGACACGTTGTGGGGAGCGGGGCGGCCGGGCTGGCACATCGAATGCAGCGCCTTGGCCTTGCGTGAGCTCGGCACCACGATCGACTTGCATGGTGGCGGCAGCGACCTGATCTTCCCGCACCACGAGTGCGAGCGGGCCCAAAGCGAAGCTGCCACCGGCGAGCCATTCGTGAAGCACTGGATGCATGTGGCGATGGTGTTCATGGATGGCCACAAGATGTCGAAGAGCCTCGGGAACTTGGTGTTTGTCGACAAGCTGCGCACGGAATGGGACCCGCGTTCGATCCGCCTGGCGATCATCGAACACCACTACCGGCGTGAGTGGGAGTGGGACAACACGCTGATGCCGCGCAGTCGCGACCGGCTGGCCGCATGGTCCGGCGCGTCCGACCGTGGAGCCGGCGACTCCGGGGTGCTTGACGATGTTCGCAACGCGCTCGACGACGACCTCGACACGCCGGCCGCGCTCGCGATCATCGATGCCGCGGCAGCGGCCGGACACGGCGTCGGCTCGGCGGCATCGTTGCTCGGCGTCGACTTCTAAGCCAGGCGCTGACGAGCGCAGTGTTCACGCACTGTTTTCGAAACCGCTGCACACAGGGGGTCGAGAGGAGCGTAAGGTTGAGTCCAGGTCGTCACGATGAGGCGACGTCCAAATGATGATTGAGGGAGGCAGCCATGAACGCTGAGGGCGCAGGCAAGCTACAGACCCGCTTTCGTCGTATCAGTCGGCCGGTCAGTTCGCGGCTGTGGCGTTTCCACCTCGAAGGCTTCGACCGGTTACCTCAGACTGGACCGGCGATCCTGTGTGCCAACCACATCAGCTTCCTCGACAGCGCGTTCTTGATGCTGCACGTGCCACGCAACATCAGCTTCGTCGGCAAGGCCGAGTACATGGATTCGTGGAAGACGAAGTTCCTGTTCCCCGCGCTCGGGATGATCCCGATCGACCGGGGTGGTGGCGACAAGAGCCAGGCCGCCCTCGATACTGCCGAGCGTGTGCTGCGCCGCGGCGAGCTGTTCGGCATTTTCCCGGAAGGGACGCGTAGCCGGGACGGTTTGCTGTACAAGGGCCGCACCGGCGCCGCGCGCCTGGCGTTGAAGGTGGGTTGCCCGATCTTCCCCGTGGGTGTCGTCGGCACCCGCGAGATCCAACCGCCCGATGCGAAGATGCCGAAGTTCCGTCGTGACTGCACGATCAAGATCGGTCGGCCGATCAACCCGGAGCGGTACCGCAACCGGGCCGACGACCACCTCGTGCTGCGCCAGATCACCGACGAGTTGATGTTCGAGATCCGCGAGCTCAGCGGCCAGGAGTACCGCAACGTGTACGCGGGCAAGTCGGCCGAGACCGAGCCGGTCACGGTCGCCAAGGTGGCCCACGTCGGCGACGCCGAGCGCTCGCCGGAACTGGTCTCGGCAGCCCGGTAGGTTGTCGGCGGGTATATGCCACCCTGCGGCGAAGCGGTCGCTCGTAGACTGGTGGATGTTATGAAACCGATCACGATCTCCCTTCCCGATGGCTCGCAGCGCTCGTACGACGATGGCGCGACCACCGCGGATGTGGCGTTGTCGATTGGCTCGCGGTTGGCCAAGGCTGCCGTCGCCGCAGTGGTCGACGGCGAGGAATGGGACCTCGGGCGGGCTCTGCCCGATGGGGCCGAGGTGGCGATCATCACAGCCGATTCCGACGAAGGCCGGCATGTGCTGCGCCACTCGACGGCGCACGTGATGGCCCAAGCCGTCACCCAGTTGTTCCCCGGCGCGAAGTTTTCCATCGGCCCGGCGATCGTCGACGGCTTCTACTACGACTTCGAGCTGCCCGCAGCGCGGACGTTCAACGAAACCGACCTCGAGGCGATCGATGCGCGGATGCGCGAGATCATCAAGGCCGATCAATTATTCGTGCGCGACGAGATGCCCGCCGGCGCGGCGCTCGAGGTGTTCGCCGATCAGCCCTACAAGTGCGAGATCATCGAACGCGTTTCCGGCGGTGCCGCCGACGATGACGACGCCGGCGAGATCGGTGGCGGCGAAACGATCAGCGTGTACCGCAACACGCCTGAGTTCGTCGACTTGTGCCGCGGCCCCCACGTGGCCTCCACCGGCAGGCTCGGCCATTTCAAGCTGATGAAGGTGGCTGGCGCGTACTGGCGGGGCAACGAAAAGGGACCGATGCTGCAACGGATTTACGGAACGGCGTGGGACACCAAGGTGGCGCTCGAGGAGCACTTGCACCGCTTGATCGAGGCCGAAAAGCGTGACCACCGCAAGCTCGCCGTCGAGCTCGACCTGCTCAGTTTTCCGCACGAGCTCGGTGGTGGGCTGGCGGTGTGGCATCCCAAGGGTGCGACCGTGCGCAAGCTGATGGAGGACTACAGCCGCGAGCGTCACACGAACGGCGGTTACCAGTTCGTGTTCACGCCGCACCTGGCCAACGGCAACCTGTTCCAGACGTCTGGCCATCTCGACTTCTACAAAGACGGCATGTACCCGCCGATGGAGATGGACAACGGCACGTACTACATGAAGCCGATGAACTGCCCGATGCACTGCCTCATCTTCCGTGGGCGCCAGCGCAGTTACCGCGAGCTTCCGTTGCGCCTGTTCGAACTCGGCACCGTATATCGCTACGAACGCGCCGGCACGTTGCACGGCCTGATGCGCATCCGCGGGTTCACGCAAGACGACAGCCACATCTTCTGCACCGAGGATCAGGCGGCCGACGAGATTGCATCGTTGCTGGATTTCGTGATGAGCGTGCTGCGCGCGTTCGGGTTCCACGAGTTCACGGCGAACCTGTCGACGAAGGACCCGAAGAAGTACGTCGGCACCGACGACGCGTGGGATTCTGCCACGGAGGCGTTACGCAACGCGCTCGACAAGTACGGCCTGGCGTACAAGGTCAAAGCGGGCGACGCCGCGTTCTACGGCCCGAAGATCGACATCGACGTGAAGGACGCGATCGGGCGCACGTGGCAGCTCAGTACGATCCAGTACGACTTCAATCTGCCCGAACGATTCGAACTCGAATACGTCGGCAACGACAACGCCCGGCATCGCCCGATCATGCTGCACCGTGCGCTATTCGGTTCGGTCGAACGGTTCTTCGGGGTTCTGCTCGAGCACTACGCGGGTGCGTTCCCAACCTGGATGGCCCCGGTGCAGGCGCGCGTGCTGCCCGTCGCATCTGCCCACGAGGAGTACGCGAATCAGGTCGCAGCCCGGCTGCGCTCCGAGGGTCTCCGCATCGACGTGATCGAGGCGAGCGATCAACTCGGTAAGCGGATTCGGGCGGCCAAGCTCGACCGGATCCCGTACGTGCTGGTGGTCGGTGACTCTGACGTTGCGGCGGCCACCATCGGGGTCAACCCTCGCGGCGGCGAGGTGGAGCGCGACGTACCGCTCGACGATTTCGTCGCCCGGGTGCACGCCGAGATCGCCGAACAACTGGCAGTGGGTTGATCCACCCCCTGCGCCGGGGCCGTGCGCGATGACACCACTGGAACTGTTGTGGAACGGGTGGCGGGCCACCTACGTGCGCAGCGTGCCCGCTGCGCCGGCTGCGGAGTCGGGTTCAGCCAACGGCGAGGCCGAGGCGAGCGTGTTCACCGCGATCTTGCACTCCGGCCTCGCCGACGCCGACACCCACATCGTGTACAGGGGTACGCACGTGTTTGTGATCCTCAATGCGTTCCCGTATTCGGTCGGGCATCTGCTCGTCATGCCGTATCGCCAGGTGGGCGACCTCGAAGATCTGGACGCAGACGAAACGTCCGAGCTCTGGGCAACGGTCACGAACGCGGTCCGTGCGGTCAAGGCTGCGTTGACCCCTGGCGGGGTGAACGTGGGTCTGAACCTCGGCCAGCCCGCTGGGGGCAGCGTCAGCGAGCACCTGCACGTGCACGTGGTGCCGCGGTGGGTGGGCGACGCCAACTTCATGACTGCGACAGGGAACACGCGCACCCTCCCGGAGGCGCTGCCCGACACTGCCGCAAGGCTGCGAAACGTATGGCCGGCTGCGTAGCCTGGACCCCAGCATGAACGACAGCACGACATCCGACCCCCGCCCGGTCGACACGGCGACGACGAGTTCCGACGATGTGCGCGACACGTTGCCCGACGACCTCAATGCGTCGGGTTACGTCGGGCCGTACCAGTTTCCCGACAACAGCCGCCGGCGTGTGCCCGGCATGATCTACCTGTCGTTCGCGGTGCTGATGGTGGTGGTGTGGTTGATCGGGCGCGGCGACGGGCACGCGCTGATCAACGAGGGTTGGCTGTGGGGGGCGGTGCTGTTCGCAGCCACTGGAGCGTTGTCGATCACCTCGGGCTGGCGGATGACGGTCGACGAAAAAGAGGCCCTGGTTGCAGCGCAGGGTGCCGTCGGTTTCGCGGTTGGGCACGCCTCTGCGCAGCAGGTGTGGCGCGGCATCCGCAGCCGGCCGACGTGGCGCGTACTGGTCTACTCGGCCGAGAACCCGCCGCGCCAGCGCGGCCTCGTGCTCATCGACGCAGTCGACGCGCGGGTGGTTCAGCACCTCACCGAGATGAACCCCGAGGACGACTGGGCCGAATGACCCTCCCGGATTTCGGCTCCGCGGTGCCGGGTCAGCGGTCGGATTCGAGGTCGGGATTCGCGGCAGCCACAGCGCGGATCGATCGGCCGATCTCCAGCGCCACGGCCCGCAGCGCACCGAGTTGGCCGTCGGTCCATTGATCCGAGGGTAGCGGGGAGGTACCGCACCACCGAGACGCCGGGGGCGGGGGCGCGTGCGACACGGCCGGCAGCGCGGCCCAGTTGGGGTCGCGGGCGGGCGCAAAGGTGGGGACAAGGGGGTAACGGGGGG
>JANOKQ010000341.1:0-1961 GCA_031419375.1 Acidimicrobiaceae bacterium | reverse complement strand
CCCCACCTCGGCGGGAGGCGGGACCCTGGCGGACGGGACCCAACGATTGGTCACCTTCGGATCACTACCCGATCTGGGCATCAACGCCATCGCCCAATGGACGTGGAACGACCGGGTGATCAGTGTCATCGGCACCAACATCACACCACGCGAACTGTTTGCACTGATCGCCGAGGCCCGCCTGGCCGGAACGGACGAATGGCGTGACCTCGCGATCCAGTCAGCGAACGGCCAACTCCACCTCGACGAGACACCGATGGCTGCCCCCACCTCGGCGGGAGGCGGGACCCTGGCGGACGGGACGACCTGGCAGGCAGACGTGCGCCCGGGTTGGCTCACCTTGCACGGCGACGAGTTCGGCAGGCAGGTGGCCTTGAACGCAGGGCCCGAACCCGCGTTGCGCACGTACTCGACACCGGAGGCAACCTTCGTGGTCGCCACCTCGGCATGGCCGGCTGGTGTCGAACGCAGCTTGAGGGTGCAGCTCAGCACCATCGTCGACGGGGTGGCGGTGCCGCTGGACCCAGCGGAGGTGCCGGTGGAGACACCGGTGGAGATACCAATGGTGCAGATCGGCGAGACCACCGAGTACATCGCCGTGCACGGCTTCAGCGAGATGGCCAACGGCGTTGCCGAGATCGTCGACGCCGATGGCACCGTCATCGCCACCCTCGACCTGTGACCGAGGTACGTGTCCGCTCGGTAGCTTTCAGCGCTACCCAGCGCACACGACCGGCGAGCGCTGACGTCTCGTTCGGCGCGAGACTGCATACGTGGGCCGGACGTCGCATGAGTCGGGAAGCGGGATGATTGAGTTCGTCGCGCCCCGCGACGGAGCGTTCGGTGCTTCGGACATGGCCGACTTCGTCGGCTTCGACGGTGAGCAGGCCGCCGAGTTCGGCGACGAACCACCCCGATCGAGGTGGCTGATGGCAGTAGCCGCCGTGGTGGTCACCGCGCTGATCGGCGTCGGCATCATCTCCGCGGCCCCGTGGGGCAGCGCCCCCGACGCAGCGCCGACCACCACGATCGCAACCGCACCCGACGCATCCACTGCGCCGGAGCCAACGGCGATGACAACGGTCACGACCGAGCGGTCCAGTGACGACCGTGACGGGTTCGATGACGGCTTCGACGAGAGCAACGTCCTCACCTCCCCGGTCGGCTTCCTCCTCGCCAACCCAGGCGACCTCGAACTCTGGGGCGTTCACTCTGTGAGCAGCGGCCCCACCGATCTACGCCAGGTCGATCTGTGGATGTCGCCCGACGCGGCCAGAACGACCGGCCGATGGCTGGCGATCAGAGCGATGCCCGGAGATGGCAACGGGTACCGCTTACTTGCCGATGCGGTGCGGATCGACGTTGCCGGTCACCCGGCGCTGTATGTGATGAGTTCAGACAACGTATTCACGATGTGGTTCACCGCCATCGACTCGGTCTCGTTCGAGATGACCGGCTTCGGCTTCGGCCTCGATGAGGTCATCAGAATCGCGACGACCGTCCAGGGCGAACCCGTGATCGCTGAAGGCATCGTCTACGGCGATCTCGCTGAAGCCAGCGGCCCGCTCGAGTCGCTGGCACAAATGTCATCCGCTATCCCGATCTGGGGCACCCTTGCAAGCGCGACGTTGGTGAACTCGGAGTCCTTCGCCAGCTATCACGATTCGCCGAGCGAGGGGTTCGTTGCTATCGGTACCACCGTTCGATCGCCTTCCAACGAAGCCCTGTCGCAACTCCTGATCCTCCCGTGGGCGGCTTCCATCGCCGGCCCGGGATATCATTGGACACAAGGTCTTCCCGCTCATCTGGGGATCGCTCAAGGATTTGTGGCGCACCATCCGTCTGCGCCGCGGCGTGCTCGCACTCATCCTGTGCTTTCTGCCGCTCGGGATTGGCGCTTCGTCAAGCTCGTGGTCCGCTCTGGCGCCGCAATGGAACGCTTCACCGGACCTTGTAGCGAT
>JANOKQ010000340.1:0-8488 GCA_031419375.1 Acidimicrobiaceae bacterium | reverse complement strand
CCGCCGGGCCGGTCGCCACGTGGCCTGTCGCCACGTGGGCGATCGTCGCCGTCACGGCGCGGGCGCTCCCCGCGCTCGCGCTTTGCGAGCTGCTGGGTGACTTCGTCAAACGGCTTGTTGCTCGGGATCAGCTCGATCTGGCCGCTCTTGGTCGGTCGTCCTTTTGGATCGACGATCGACACGATCGTGATGCCCTCAAGCTCCATCTCGGCATCGGCCCGGTACACCCCGCCCACCTTGGCAGTGCCGGGTAGCAGGGCACCGTCGAGCGTGCCTTTCGGCACGCGGGCACCGGCAGCGCGCCACGTCCACGACCCGTCGGGGCGCGCGCTGGTCAATTCGATCTCGATCCTTCTGGACATGGTGAAGCACCGTATCTGCGGCCGTGCTGGTTCTGCACGATCTGGGCGCGCTCGATACCGTGTCGACGTGCCTATCTATGCCCTTGGAGCGAACGTACCCAATATTCATCCCGACGCCTTCGTGCATCCGGACGCGGTGATCATCGGGTCGGTCACCATCGGCGCCGATAGCTCGATCTGGCCAGGCGCGGTCCTTCGTGGAGACGAGGGCACCATCACCATCGGCGAGCGAACCTCGGTGCAGGACAACTGCGTGCTGCATACCACCGAGGCCTTCCCGACCGTGGTGGGCGACGACTGTGTGATCGGGCATCTCGTCCATCTCGAGGGGTGCACGATCGAGTCCGGCTGCCTGATCGGGAACGCGTCGATCGTGCTGCACCGGGTGGTCGTGCACAGCGGTGCCGTCGTTGCGGCCAATGCGGTGGTCCTGAATGGCACCGAGGTCCCATCTGGGGCGGTCGCCATGGGGGTGCCGGCGGTGGTCAAACCCGGCCGCGCCCGCCCGGATGACATCACCAGCGGTGTTGCCAGCTACCTCGCGAAAAGCAAGCTGTTCAAGGATTCCATGCGTCGCGTCGATCGATGATTGCGCTCGTTGTCGCCGTCACCGCCGATCAGGTCGAGCTTGCATCCGATGCGTTGTGGGCACTCGGAGTCGTTGCCGTGGAAGAGCGGGGGAGCGGAGACCGGGTCGAGCTATGGACGTCGCTCGGAGACGATGAGCGAGTGGTGGCCGAATCCGTCGCTTCGTTCCCAGCGGCGTGGCAGTGGCGGCTTGAGCACGTAGACGAATCCGTCGCCGACACGTGGCGCGAACACGCCGCACCTACCTGGATCGACCAAGACCTGGTCGTCGTACCGGCGTGGCTGCCACGTCCCGCCCACACCGCTGCTGGGGTGATCGCGTTGTCGATCGAGCCCGGCTCCACGTTCGGGTTGGGCGATCATCCAACCACGGTGTTGTCGCTCCAGGCTGTGCGCGATGCGGTGAGCCGGCGCCCCGGATGCAATCTCCTCGATGTCGGGTGCGGCTCGGGTGTGCTCGCGATCGGCGCAGTCATGTTCGGCGCCGCATCTGCCCATGGCATCGACATCGCTCCCGCGTCGGTTGGGATCACCACCGCCAACGCCGGCGCCAACGGAGTTGGTCGTGCGGTGACGGTGGCAACGACCCCGTTGGCCCAGATCGACGGAACCTACGACGTGGTCGTCGCCAACATCCTCGCGCCGACGTTGATCGAACTGGCGGCCGATCTTGTGCGGGTGCTCGCCCCCGGTGGCACAGTGATCGTCAGCGGCATCTTGGAGCACCGCTACGGCCACGTCCTCGACGCGCTCGTTCCGCTGCAGATGACGAGTTGCCTGACCCGTGCCGGTTGGGTGGCGGTCAGCCTGGCCCAGCCGTGAGAGACAGCTCGAGCAGCGGCGAGAAATCGGTCTGCTCGAAGCGGGGGAGGTAACTGCGCACCGCATCACGGCGGAAGGTCTGGCACAGGTCCGGCCGGAAGAAGCGGGCTCCTTCGCGCACCACGTAGTTGAGGATGAAGAACCGGTACACCTCCGGCAGGAAGCTCAGCTCGTCGCGTGTCAACGGAAAGATCTTGCCGTATGCAGCGAGGAACGCGAGAAAGCTCGGCTCGATGAGGGTGTGCGCGCCATAGGTGAACTGCGTGCGGTCACCGGTGCTGCTGGACACGCGCGACAAGAAGTAGAAGTCGAGCAACCGTGGTTCGATGCGGAACCAGTCGTAGTCCCATCGGCTGAACAGCCGGAATCCGTCGCCGTCCGGCTTGACCGAGAAGTTGCCGAGGTTCCAGTCGATCAGGATCGGAATCTTCGGCCACTCGTCGTAGCCAACCTCGATCAGCCGTTCGAGGAACTCGTGGGTGTGGCGCCACAACATTCCGATGGCCTCGGGCGGCAAATCGAAGTTGCGGGGCGCGAAGGGGCTCTCGAGCAGCTCGAGGAGGTGGATCGCGTCGCTCTTGATCGTCGTCGAACCGCCAGGGATGTGCGGCGCGATGTCGGTACAGGCGAGGTGTAGTTCCGCAATCTCACGGCCGAGGTTCTCGATCGTGGCGACCGACAGCACCCGCGGTAGCGACTCGCCACGGGGCACGTCGTCGTAGAACACAGCCCACATCGAGCGGTCATACCAGGTGAAGATTCGTGGCGGTCCGTGGCCGCCGACGGGTTGCCCGCGCTGCAGCCAGACGTCGGCAAGCATCCCCGCGAACCGGGTGGTGTCGAGCAGCGTCGAACACCGCTGCAACCGTTCGTGGTCCTCGACGAACAGGAAGTACGAGCCATACGACGACACCTTGCTGATCAAGGTGGTGGCATCGTCGAGGTGAATTCGATAGACGCGATTCGTCGAGACGTTGGCGCTCACCTCGTCGAGGCCGACGATGTGGCGCGGGTCGGCGTACTCGTCCCATGCGACGTGCACCGCTCGGCGATGGGGTTCGATGTCCGGCATCACAGGTGAGCGTAGGAGATTCCCCGTCGCGCGCGGCGCTACCTCCTCAGCCGGCGTCGCGGGCACGCACCCCGATCGGTGCGATCAGCCGGTAGCCGGCGTCGTGACGTTCGTCTTCGCTTTCGCCGCCCCAGAGGCCGTACTCGTGGTTGGTGCGCGCGAACTCGCGACAGGTTCCGTTCACCGAGCACGACGTGCACACCATCTTGGCCATCGCTTCGCGTCGCTCGCGCGCCTGCGGCCGTTCCGCTGGCAACGGAAAGTACAGATGTGTCAACCCCTTGCATGCCGCGGTGTCCATCCACCGATCATCGCTCTCGTGTCGATGGAACAATGCTTCTACCGTAGCCATGGAACCCCTTTGTCCATTAGCAATGCCCGCAGGCACCGTTGTCGATGATGGGCGACGTGTGCTCTCCCCCCGGGAGTCCCGTCGACACATCGGCGATGTTTCGGCGGATTCGCACTCGGCGTCAAGGCCTACTCTAAAGCGAACTAATCGGCGAGTCAATTGCACTCCGCAATAAAATTTCGTGCCGCTCGTTTCGGCTAGCTCAGCGCGGCGGCGACACCGGCGGCGAAGCTGTCCACGTCGGCGACGGTGGTGTCCCATGCGGTCATCCAGCGGACCTGGTTACGGGTGGTGTCCCAGTCCCAGAAGAAGCACCAGTCCTGCAGCGGCGCGATGAGGTGGCGGGGGAGTATTGGGAACACGCTGTTCACTTCGGGTTCGGCGTCGTAGGACAGTCCGGCGATTCCCGCCGTTGCGTCGTAGAGCCGTCGGCCCATCGCGTTGGAGTGCTCGGCGAGGTGAATCCACAGGTCGTCGTGGAGGAGCGCGTTGAACTGTGCGGCGACGAAACGCATCTTCGACGGGAGTTGGGTGACTTGTTTGCGGATGAACATCGCTCGCCGGGCCAGTTCCGGGTCGAGAAACACGACCGCTTCGCCGAAGGCCAACCCAGCCTTGGTGCCGCCGAAGCTGACCACGTCGACACCGGCATCGACGGTGAACGAGCGCAATGCCTGCACCGTGCCACCGAGCGCCGCGGTTGCGTTCGCGATGCGCGCCCCGTCGAGGTGCACCTTCATGCCCATTCGGTGCGCGGTTTCGCACAGCGCGGCGATCTCCTCGGGCGTGTAGAGCGTGCCCAGTTCTGTGCTTTGAGTAATCGACACCACGCCGGGTTGGGCGTGGTGCTGCACCCCGACCAAATGCGCCTGCTCCTCGAGTTGTGCGGGGACGATCTTGCCATCGGCACTTGCCACGGTCAGCAGCTTGGAGCCGAGAACTCGTTCTGGCGCACCGGTTTCATCGACCGCGATGTGCGCCCACTGGCTGCATACGATGCAGTCGGCGGGGCGGATCAGTGCGGCGAGCGCCATCACGTTTGCCCCAGTGCCGTTCCACACCAGAAATGCCTGCGAGGCGGGACCGAACAGGTCGCGGAACCGGGCCTCTGCCTCGGCGGTCCACGCGTCGGAACCGTATGCGAGTGCGTGACCGACGTTGGCTTGCAACAGCGCTTCGAGGACGAGCGGGTGGGCGCCGGCAGCGTTGTCGCTGGCGAACGCGCAGGCCGGCGGAGTCGGCAGTTGCAGCATCGGATCAGTATGGCGGCCGCCCGCGTCCTACGATGCCGTCGATGTCCGATGTCCGATGACAAGTGCCCGGGCGCAGTTGCGCCAGTCGACGTGGTTGGCGCGCATGGTGCGTGGCGGGAGATGTCGCCGCACGATCCTGCCGGAACCATCGTGTTGCTCCACGGCCTCGGTGGCAGCCGGGTGTCATGGGAACCGCAGCTGCACGGGCTTGGGGCCCGGTACCGGGTCGTTGCCTGGGACCTGCCTGGCTACGGCGCGGCGCCGGCGCTCGCTGTTCCGATGACGTTCGCTGCCGTCGCCGATGCTGTCCGCGATCTGCTCGATGAGCTCGGTGACGAGCAGGTCCACCTCGTGGGAATCTCCTTTGGGGGCATGATCGCGCAGTACACCGCGGCGATGCACCCGCAGCGGATCGCGTCGCTCGTGCTGCTCGCATCGAGCCCCAGGTTCGGCCTCGACGGAACCCGTCCCGACGAGTGGCGGGCAGCGCGCCTTGCCGCTCTCGACGCCGGGGCTGACCCGGGTGATTTTGCCGAAGCGGTACTGACGTCGCTGGCCGGGCCACACATCACACCCGAGGCGCTCGCCGGCCAGGTTGCAGCGATGCGCCGCGTCAGTGGTGTTGCGCTGCGCCGCAGCATCGACTGTCTCGTCACCCACGACGCCCGAGCCCTGTTGCCGTCGATTGCTGTCCCGACGCTGTGCCTCGTCGGCGAACTGGATACGGAAACCCCTCCCGCGTATGCCGTCGAGTTGGCCGGTCTGATCCCTCGCGCCCGCTTGAGCGTGATCGAAGGGGCGGGGCATCTGTTGAACGTCGAGGCCGCCGACACAGTGAATCGCGCCATCGCCGAGCACGTCGAGGCCGCGGTGCGGGTATGACCGAGTGGCGCTACATCGCCGCATTCGCGGCGCACCTGCGGCGTTGCGGGTTGACGGCAGGGGAGACGGTGGTGGTGCTGAGCGAAACAGGGAGCCGCGCGGTGCTGGTCGAGACGGCCCGGCTGGCCGCACAGTCGCTCGGTGCGCAGGTCGCCGATGTCGTGGTGCCCGCGCCGGCCAGCGCCCATCCGGTGCCGATTCGCTCGACCGGGGCGTCGCAGGCGATCGCCGGGAATCCAGCCGTGGTTGCTGCGTTGCAGCACGCCGACCTCGTGATCGACTGCACTGTTGAGGGGCTGTTGCATTCCCCAGAACTCGGGCAGATCCTCGGCAGCGGCGCCAGGGTGCTGATGATTTCTAACGAGCATCCGGACGTGTTCGACCGGCTGGTGTGGGACGACGATCTTCCCAGCCGGGTCGACATCGGGCGTCGCCGACTGGAGTCGGCGGGGGAGATGCGCGTCACGTCGGCGGCAGGTACCGATCTGGTGGTGCGCCTCGCCGGAGCATTCACGGCTGGTTCGAGTGGACTCACCGCCGGGCCCGGCACGATTGCCCATTGGCCCGGGGGACTGGTGCTCGCGTTCCCGGCCAGGTCGACGGTCGACGGGGTCGTGGTGCTGGCGCCCGGCGACGTCAACCTCACCTTCAATCGCTACATCGAATCGGCCGTGACCCTCACCATCATCGCGGACTACATCGTCGAAATCGCCGGCGACGGAGTCGATGCGCAGTTGTTCCGTTCGTATCTCTCGGCGTTCGGTGACGCCGAGGCGATGGCGACCAGTCATGTCGGCTGGGGGATGAACCCGGCCGCTCGGTGGGACGCGATGGCGCTGTACGACAGCAGCGACGTGTGGGGAACCGAGCTACGCGCGTTTGCTGGCAACTTCTTGTACTCCTGCGGAGCGAACGAGACCGCCGGGAGATTCACCGCCGGGCATTTCGATTTGCCGATGCGCGGATGCACCGTGGCACTCGACGGAGTTCCCGTCGTGGTGGCTGGTGTCTTGGTCGATGACCTGGCAACGCGCCGGCCGGCGGGTGCGTAACACGGGCCGTCAGGTGCCGAACACGGTCGTGATCACTCGGCCGCGTCGGTTGGCGGCGCTTGCCGCAAGGTCGTTCACCACGAACGTGCGCTGCAGCCATCGGTCGGTACCGTCGAAACGGGGCGTGTACGGGCTTCGGCCGTGCACAGCGACGGCATTGTCGATCACCAGCAAATCACCGGGTTCGAGCACCACCGACGAGTGCCGTTCGAGAACCGCACTCGACAATGCGCGCAGGGCTCGATCGGCTTCGGCGTCGATGCCGACCATCAAGTCGGCATCGAACACCATCGTGGGAAGTTCGCGGTCCCCGTTCAGCACCGGTCGTGGGGGACCGAGTACGTTCTGGCGGCCGTGTAGGTAGCTCTCATCGATGGCCGTGCGGAACCTGGGTTCGAACAGGGTGCCCTGCACATCGGTCGGCAGGTGGGGGAGCACCTCGTGGATCGACGACAGCGTCGTCCTAGCCGCCGGGTCGCCGCGCAGGCACAACAGCAGCAGGTACCGGGGACGATGGGGGTGGAACGCAGCCTCAGTGTGGAACATCAGTTCCACCTTGGATGACGTGGAGACCTGGCGGTCTGCCGCGGTTGGAGTCGGAACGATGTTCTGGATCAGGTCGCCGCCATGCTCGGGTTCGTAGCCAACCGGCTGGCCGAGACGGCGGGCCACGGTGAGCAGCGTGAACTCGCTGGTGCGATCCTTGTGGATCGCTGCGGTTGGCGAGTCGGGGGTGGGGGGCAGCTTGCCGATGGGCAGGTTCTTCAACAGGATCGCTCCGCTGCGATGCGGTTTGTCTGTGAAATCAACGATGGCGTCGTGAATTGCCTGGGGGAGAAGGCGGCCTGCGTAGCCCGCTGCGCTGACGAACGCAGCGGAGCCGAATTCGGCATCAGGCGCAGGCGCGATGGTGGCGCCGTCGTTGTCGATGACGGGCGGGCGGGCATGCCGTGTGACGCACTGATCCACGGTCGACATCCGGGGAAGGATCGACGGAGCAATGGAATGCATGTTCCAGAGTGTACACCATTCGGAATCACGCCTTCACATGTTCGCACATCCGGAACTATGCTGCCGGAGCATGGAGGTAGCCGACCGTATCGCCGAGTTTGGCTCGACCTTGACGCGGGCGGAACGCCGAGTCGCCGAGGTCGTTCTGACCCGGCCGCAGGTCGTGGCATTCGGGACGGTCGCCGAGCTGGCCGCCGAGGCGGGGGCGGGGGCGGCCACGGTCGTCCGCTTGGCCACCAAGCTCGGCTTCGACGGCTTTACGTCGATGCAGGACTCCATCCAGGGCGATTTGGTCAACCAGCTTCGCCCGGCCGCAGAGCGGATTCGTGAGCCGATCGGATCGGATCTGGTGGCGCGTCATCTGCAACTGGAGCTCGGCAACGTGCGCTCCACGTTGTCATCGATCGACGCCGAGGTGCTCGCCGACATCGTTGCCCACCTGGCAGCTCCGAGCGCACGGGTGTTCGTGCTCTCCGGTGATGCCTCGCGTGGTGTGGCAAGTCAACTCGTCGGCGATCTCGGATCCTTGCGCGACGATGTGGTGCTGCTCGATGGGAACGACATCGCTGTCCGCCGCCAGTTGGTGCTGTTACGCCCAAGCGATGTCGTGGTGACCCTCGATCTGCGCCGCTACGAAAGATGGGTTGTCGAGGCGGCAACTGCAGCGGTCGCCGCAGGGACATGGTCGGCGGCTATCGCCGACAGCGTGCTGTCGCCGCTCGCTGCGTTGGCAGACCGCACCCTCGTGGTCGCCGCAGCCGGCGCCGGCCCGTTCGACAGTCACGTCGGAACGCTGGCGCTGATCAACGTGATCGTCGCCAATGTGGCCGACGTCTTGCGTGCTGCGGCAACCGATCGACTCGATCGCATCGAGGCCGCCTGGCAACACGCGCTGACCGACCGCTAGCCAGTCGGTCAGCACAGACGGCCCGCACGCCGTTCGGGAGCACCCAGGTTGGGGCCGGTGCGCCGATCGGCACAACGCCGATAATCATCGTTATGTCAACTGGGCGGAGCGACGATGCCCTCCCGGCAGCGGCCCTCGTCGCCGCGACGTTCGCGATGTTGCGCCTCGCCGGCGCCGTGTACGGACG
>JANOKQ010000339.1:0-3770 GCA_031419375.1 Acidimicrobiaceae bacterium | reverse complement strand
CACGGAACCTGCGATCGGGGCCAGGAGCCCCGAAATGGTCAGCAGTGTCGTGGTCTTGCCGGCCCCGTTCGGCCCGAGCAGCGCGACCACCTCGCCGGCGTCGACATGAAGATTGAGATCGCGGACGACCGCGATCCCGTTGTGGCCGGCGTGCAGGCCGGTGAGCTCAATCAGGCGTTCGCTCACGTCGTTCCCTCCTGGGTCGCATCGTGGACCATCGCGGCGGCGACCTCATCGATGGTGAGGCCCCCGAAGTTGGCGCCGTCTGCTGCCTGTGCTTCGCCGACGGTCTGGCCGAGGTAGGCGGAGATCACCTGCGGATTGGCCCGCACCTCCGCGGCTGTGCCGTGGGCAATGATCTGGCCGAAGTCGAGCACGTAGATGTAGTCGCACACGTTGAGCACGAGCCCCATGTCGTGGTCGATGAGGAACAGGCTCATGTCGTGATCGAGAAACGCCCGGAGCTGGGCGCCGAGCTGTTGGCTCTCGGCGGTGTCGAGGCCGGCCGCTGGCTCGTCCAAGAGCACGAGCTTCGGCTTGGCCGCCAACGCACGGGCGACGCTGATCAGCTTGCGCTGACCGTGGCTGAGATCGCTGGGCAGCGCGTCGGCCATCGCGTCGAGGTGCATGATCTCGAGGACCCAGTCGACCTGCTCGCGATATCGCCGTTCGTTGCGCCCGGGCAGCACGATGTCGGTCAGGAACGAATGCCACCTCGGTCGTTCGGCGGCGACGAGGAGGTTGTCGCGAACGGTGAGATCTTCGAACAGTTCCAACGACTGGAAGGTCCGCGTGAGGCCCGCAATCGCACGGGCATCCGGGCTCATGCCAGCCAGGTCCTGCCCGTCGAAGGTGACCGTGCCCTCGGTGATGGCCGTGAAACCGGTGATCGCGTCGATGAACGTGGTTTTTCCGGCGCCGTTCGGGCCGATCAGGCCGACGAGCTGACCGGTGTGGCAGTCCAGGTCAATCGAGTCATTGGCGCGCAGCCCGCTGTACCTGACCGTCAGCGAGCGCGCTTCTAGCAGTGCCATCTCAAGCCACCTCCGGTGTCGTCAGTTCGCCGAGTGGCTCGTGGCCGGGCTCGGGGGCTCGTCCAAGGATTTGTCGGATCAACGACCGGGCCCACAGCGCGATCAGCATTCCAAGGATCGGCATCCACACCTTCGAGTAGCGATCGTCGACCCGCAGCGGCCAGAGCAGGTATCCCCCGACCAACCCGATCAACGCTGTTGCACCAAATGTCCTGAACCAGCCGACCCACTGTGCCCCAGCCTTCGGGAAGGTCGGGTCGAGCGGCCCCAACGCACGCGCGAACACGATGGCGAGCACGACCACGAGCACGATCGTGAGCAGGATCCACAGATAGACGTCGTCGATGAACTGGGCTCGCTTCAGCCATACAGCGGTGCCGACGATCGCGACGAGCAGCACGCCGCGCACCATGATCGCCCTCGGTCCCCTGGTGGCCGCGCGGATCGTCCGAGCGCCGGGAATCGCACCGACGATCCAATTTCCCATGTGCCGCATGGGCCCGGCGAAGAACAGCGCCACTCCCTCGGGGTTGGCGATGGCGGTCACAATGATCGCGAGGCCACCCACCATGCTGATGTACCGGTCGATGTTGGTGCCGGCCAGCATGTAGTTGGAGAACGTCGGGGCCAGCGCACCCGCGCTCAGCACCATCCCCGCCAGTAGCGCACCATTGATCGACGTGATCCCGGCGAGGAAGGCGAACGAGAGCACGGCGAGACCGGATCCGTACGTGAAGTTGAGCGACGACACCTCGACCTGCTTGAAGCCGAGCATCACGCCCCCGATGCCGGCCAGGGCGGCGCTCAACGCGAAAGCCAGAAGCTTTGTGCGCGAGACGTTGACTCCGGCGGCTGCTGCGGCCCGCTCGTTCGCCCGCACCGCGAGGAATCGTCGGCCGACGCCGGTGCGGCGGATGTTCGCGACAGCGATCGCACAGATCGCCAGCACGATCGCGCCGAAGATCACGAACGCAGGAGCCTCGTTCTGCGCACGGGCGCTGCGGGCTCCGATGTCGATGCCGAAGAACGTCGGATCCTTGATGTAGGCCGGCACCCCGGCCCGGAGCTGGGTGATGTAGACGTTCTCGAAGTACATGGCCTGAATCGCGACCCCCGCCGAAATCGTGACGACCGCAAGCTGGACACCGCGAATGCGCAGCGCTGGCAGGCCGACGATGACACCCACGATCACCGCCGCGATCACGCCGATCAGAGCGGCCAGCGGCCACGGGAGCCCCGGGCCCGTAACCGGTACGAGGTTCGAACCACGACCGATTCCGTCGGCCATCATCCGGGCGGTGAAGAATGCGGCGATGCCAGCGAACATCATCTGCGCGAGCGAGATCTGACCGGCGTACCCCGTGATCACGACGATCGACAGCATGATGATCGAGAGCACGATTCCGTTCTGGAGCGAGTTGGCGAACCGCGTTCGCGCCCCCGAGTTCTCGAACACGAAGGCCAACAGGATCACGAGCGTCACCCACACCACCGCGTGTTCATAGATGCGCGTCGGTTGCGGCGCGCGGGGGAGGCGCTTCTCGCTGACCGTGCCGCGGATCGGCAACGACTTGCCACGCCACGCGAGGACGGCGACGATCACCACCAGCGGCAACGATTGCCGCACGCCGTTCTGCAACCACTCGAGCGCCGGTCCGGTGAACCATGCCGAGCGTTTGACGTCGAGCAGGGTTTGCGCCGCGCCGAGTCCGAGGCCACCGACCACGGCGATCGGGACCGACCTGAGGCCACCGATCAGGGCCGCAGCGAGTGCAGGGATGATCAATGCCGTGAGGCCGATCGGCGTGATCGAGCCCTGGATCGGGCCGACGATGATGACCGCCAGCGTTGCCGTGACCGAGGCGATGATCCAGTTCGCCAGTGCGAGGGATTGCGGCGAGTAGCCGAGCAGCACCGCGCCCTTTTCGTTCCCGGCCGCCGCCCGTGTAGCGAGGCCGAAGCGGGTGAACCGGTACCCAGCCCACATCAGTGCGCCCAGGAGGAGCGCGGAACCGATCACATAGATGGTGCCGCTCGGGAACGTCTTACCGAGCCCGAGGAAGTTCTTGATCGGGTCGGACGGGGTGACGGTGCGGGGCTGCGGGAATGAGTTGCCGAAGTTGAGCAGCGCGACACCCTGGAGGTACAGCGCCAGCCCGAGCGAGGCGATCACCTTGCCGAGCGGCGCTGCGTTCCGCAGGGGTCGAAACACGAGGAAGTGAGCAGCGGCACCGAGGAACGTCGCCATCAGCAGCGCCAGGATCAGCGATGGTGCCATCGGCCACGCCCCGTCGCTGTCGAGGGTGATCCGCACCGGAACGTTCAGGGCGTGCGTGGGAAGGAAATCGACCCACGGCAGGAACAGTTCGCCTCGGTTCCATGCGGTGTCGAACGTGAAGATGCCATACATGGCGAGTGCGCCATGAGCGAAGTTGATGACGCCGGAGCCCTTGTAGGAGATCACCAGTCCGGCGCCGAGCATGGCGTACAGCGCGCCGATTCCGAGACCGATCAACAGGTTGAAGATGATGTCGTTCACACACGCCTCCCATGGTGGTGTCGAATCGAAATCTTGGGCGACGCCAAATGCGGTGCCCCGAGAAGGCGGGACACACCGGGGTGCGTCCCGCCGTCGAGTGTGGTGCGGGTGTTGGGTCCCGATGCCGGGCCCACCCGCGGCAAATCAGCACATTTTGGGCCCGGGCGTAGCGCCGGACCGGCTCTTTCTCCAGGCAT
>JANOKQ010000338.1:0-12480 GCA_031419375.1 Acidimicrobiaceae bacterium | reverse complement strand
CAGGTAGTCCATGATCGACGACGCGAAGCGGATGTCGGGATCGTCGGTCATCCCAGCCGGCTCGAAACGCATGTTGGTGAACGCCTCGACGAATGCCCGCATCGGCACGCCGTACTGCAATCCGTAGCTGATGCTCTTGGCGAACGCGTCCATGATCCCGCTGAGGGTGGAACCCTGCTTGGACACGGTGAGGAAGATCTCACCGGGCCGACCATCGGCGTATTCACCGATGTTGGCGAAGCCCTTGCAGTCGGCCACTCGGAACTCGAACGTCTTGTCCGAGCGGGTGCGCGGCAGCTTCTGGCGGATCGGCTGATGGACGATCCGCTCGACGATCCGCTCGACGATCCGCTCGGGGGAGTCGGCGCCAACCACGGCCTGCGACGCACCAACCTCGGGGGCATCGACATCGGGGGCATCGCCTTTCTTGGCGGTGCTGAGCGGCTGGCCGACCTTGCAGTTGTCGCGATACACCGCGACGGCTTTCAGCCCGAGCTCCCAGCTGAGCATGTGCAACGCCTCGATGTCTTCGATCGAGGCTTCCTCGGGCATGTTCACGGTCTTGGAGATCGCCCCCGACAGGAACGGCTGTGTGGCCCCCATCATCCGCACATGGCCCTCGTAGTGGATGGTGTTGTCGCCCATCGAGCAGGCGAACACGGCGACGTGTTCGACAGCGAGGTGCGGCGCGCCGAGGATGCTCTTTTCGACATCGATGTAGGCGATGATCTCGTCGACCTGCTGCGGGCCGTAGCCCAGGCGGCGTAACGCCCGCGGGATGGTCTGGTTGACGATCACCATCGTGCCGCCACCGACGAGCTTTTTCATCTTGCACAGGCCGAGGTCTGGCTCGATGCCGGTGGTGTCACAGTCCATCATGAGGCCGATAGTTCCAGTCGGCGCTAAGACCGAAGCTTGGCTGTTGCGGACGCCGTGTTCCTCGCCGTCGCGCACTGCGCACTCCCATGCCTGCTGGCCGGCGACGACCAGTTCGGCCGGCACCGCATCGACACCGTCGATCTCGTACGACGCGTCGCGATGCATCCGCAACACGTTGAGCATGTGCTGTTCGTTGTCGGCGAAACCGGCGAACGGGCCCATCCGGCTGGCGGTGCGGGCGCTCGTGGCATAGGCATGGCCGGTCATCAGCGACGTGAGCGCCGCGGCCCAGGCCCGGCCCTCGACCGAGTCGTACGGCAGGCCGAGCGCCATCAGCAGAGCACCGAGGTTGGCGTAGCCGATGCCGAGCTGGCGGAACTTGCGGCTGGTGTCGCCGATCGGCTCGGTCGGGTAATCGGCGCGGCCGACGAGGATCTCCTGCGCGGTGAACATGACCTCGACGGTGTGCATGTACGCGGCCACGTCGAAGCTGTCGTCACCGACCGAGTCGAGGTCGAGGTACTTGAGTAAGTTGATCGATGCCAGGTTGCACGCCGAGTTGTCGAGGTGCATGTACTCCGAGCAGTTGCGCACGACGACACCGTTGGCGACGTAACTGTGGTTGCGCGGCTCGCTGAGGTTGTAGGTGACCTCGACACCGTCGTCGGTGCGGGCAACCATGCGAGTAGCGCTCTGGTCGTTGTCGCTCTGGCCGGTGTCGCACTGGCGGTGTTCGGCCAGCAGTCTGCCCAGCTTGGCTGCCTTGGTGCTCACACTGAAGCCGACGACGTCGGCGAAACGGCCGATCGCGCCGGCCGTGATCCGCAGATCGAACATTGCGGAGCTGGCGTAGGCGCGTGCCTCGCCGGCGACCGTTGTGTATTCGAACGCCACGTCGTCGCTTGCTTGCCTGGTGGCGTAGATCGAGCTGGCAACACCGAGCGTGGAGAGCAGACGTTGCGCACCCTGGAGCAACTGCTTCGACGCCGAGCCGAGACCCACGTAGCGGCTCTTGTCACCGTCGTAGACGCAACCATCGGCGTCGAACAGGCCACGCAGGAACGATGCCACCACCGGCGTCGGTGCCACGTTGATCGCCCACGGCACCCGCTTGTCGGCGGCGCGCTTGTCACTCACACCGAGCGCCCGCATTTGCGCGGCGAACGCACGACGGCTGGCCCGCAACTGCATGGTCCCGTTGTCCTGTTCCGAGGGCTTGGGGACAGCGCCGTGGTTGGCCTCGGCGAGCAACGCCTGGTGTGCCGGCAAGATGTCGGCAACGTCGTCTGCGTTGCCGTACACCGTGGCGACGACATCGCCGGAGATGGAGCCGTCACCGACGAGCCATCCGAGGTAGTGACCGAGCTCCTCGCTCCATTTTTCCGGCAACGACAGCCCGGCAACCAGTCTGGAGTCGAGGGCTGCACCGGCGACGAGGGTTTCACCGGAGACAAGGCTTGCGGCATCTGCCGACACCGGCAGCGACCACGATGCCATCGTGGCCGGGGATGGGTGGTTCAAGATGCGCACCTGATCGTCATTGGTGAGCTCAGCAGCCGTGACGTAGCCCCGATTTGCGGTGAAGATGCGGTGGCCGGCCGTGCAACGCAGCTCCATACCGTTAGCGAACTCGAGGCGCACGATCTCGTTGACACCCGTCACCATGATCGCCTCGGGGCGGGTCAGTTCGAGCCGGTCGGCGGGGCCATCGGGATTGGTGATGTCGTGGGTGTACACGCCGAACGCCTCGCCCGATCGGGCCCGGTCGAGCAAGTCGACGAACGACACCAGGCCCTTGTCGGTGTGCACGAGAGTGTCGCCCGTGAAGCACGGGTTGGAGCCGTTGATGCGGCCGGTGGCGTGGGCGGTGTGCCACTTGTTGATCGTGGTATCGAACTGCAGGCCGGGGTCGGCGCACTCCCACGAGGCGGTGGCGATCTGGCGCCACAGGTCGCGCGCCCGGACCGTGCGCACGGTTGCCCCGTCCATGACCGCCTTGTAGTCCCAGTCGGCGTCGTCGATCACGGCGTTCATGAACTCGTCGCTGACGCGCACCGAGTTGTTCGCGTTCTGGTACTGGATGCTGAACGAATCACTGCCGTCGAGGTCCATGTCGAAGCCCGCGTCGCGCAACACCCGGGCCTTGCGCTCCTCCTTGGCCTTGCACCACACGAACTCTTCGACGTCGGGGTGGTCGACGTTGAGGATGACCATCTTGGCGGCACGGCGGGTCTTGCCGCCGCTCTTGATGGTGCCCGCCGACGCGTCGGCACCGCGCATGAAGCTGACCGGCCCGCTGGCTGTGCCGCCGCCGTTGAGCAGCTCGTAGCTGGAGCGGATCTTCGACATGTTCACGCCGGCGCCCGAACCGCCCTTGAAGATGATGCCCTCCTCGCGGTACCAGTTGAGGATGCCGTCCATCGTGTCGTCGACGGAGAGGATGAAGCATGCGCTGGCCTGCTGGGGCACGCCTTTCACGCCGATGTTGAACCACACCGGGCTGTTGAACGCGGCACGCTGGGTGACGAGGATGTACTTGAGCTCGTCACGGAACGCCTCGGCCTCGGTGCCGTCGGCGAAGTAGCCGCCCTCGGTGCCCCAGGTGGTGATGGTGTTGGCGACCCGGTTGATCACCTGGCGCAGTGACGTCTCCCGCTCTGGCGTGCCCAGGGTGCCGCGGAAGTACTTCTGGGCGACGATGTTGGTGGCGTTCAGCGACCACGTGATGGGGAACTCCACGCCGAGTTGTTCGAAGGCAACGGTGCCGTCTTTCCAGTTCGAGATCCGCGCGTCTCGACGCTCCCAGACCACCTGGTCGAACGGGTCGACACCGGCGGTGGTGAACTGACGGGTGATTCCGATGGACAAACGCTGCGGCGCCAACGACATGACTGCTCCTTCTCCGCGAGGGTCGGACCCTCGTACTGACGTGGTTTCTTGACGATTTCGGGATGACTTCTTGACAAGTTCTTAACGGGCGCCTTTTCCGGTTCTGGGGGATCGGCCGAGGTCGAACCGGAGACGATTTCCCCAGTAACGAACCAGTCGCACCCACCACAAGATGTGGTGCCGGGGTGTCCGGGTTTCCGTCATCCACCACTACGGGTTGGGCGACGAGGTTTGAAGATTACATCACTGTAACTACACCCGTGTCAACCATTTCCGTGAGGAATCGCTTCCCGCCTGTACGGTTCGCGCCGTCTGCGAAAGTGCCACCACTGATGGTGGCAAACCGGACGCATCACTTGGGTGATCGCTGATACTCAGTAATGGCGAACGGTGCGAGTCGCAGGTAGCGAAGCCGGATGACCTCACAACATCGATCTCTCACGAGAGTGAGCGAACGATCTTGACCGTCCGCGCCACGCACCGTTGCCATGACCGGGCGCAACACTACGGGAGTCACCCTGTGGGGAGGAAGAGGGACAACCGTGTGAATTTCCCTGTGGATGACCTGCGCAGCTTGTGGACAAGCGCCGCAAACGTAGGACGCGACGTGGTTTCGCACCGGCCATGACCCATGCACAGCGGTGCTGGTCAGTTGGCGCCGGCGCGGAATTGTTCAGATCGCTTGTGGCACCAGCGCGCTGACGGTGACCGGGATTCCGTTCAGCACGGATGTTCCCGACAACGGATCCATCGCTTCGTGGTCGGCCAGCACGTTGCTGTTCACTCCGGCCCGTTCCGCAGCAACACGTAGCCGCGTTCCCGCGTGATCGTGACCCCAGCCATGGGGCAAGCTGACCACACCGGGGCGGATCGAATCGGTCACCTCGATGGGGGCGTTGAGCGTACCGACGCGACTGCTCACCGTGGCGTGGCCGCCATCGATCAGGCCCAGCCGCGCCGCATCGTCGGGGTGCACCTGCAACGTGCACCGCTGCTTGCCCGCGACCAGCACGCCGATGTTGTGCATCCACGAGTTGTTGCTGCGCAGGTGGCGTCGGCCGACCAGCACCATCTCACGGCCACACAGCGTGTCGATCGAGGCCGCGAGCCGGTCGAGGTCGGCCATCAGCACCGGATGATCGAGCTCGATGCGCCCCGACGGCGTCCGCAGGATCTCTGGGATGCGCGACTCGAGCGCCCCGAAATCGACGCCGTGAGGGTGTTCGATCAACAGCGCCAGGCTGGCACCGCCACCGGGCCCAGCACCGAATGCGGCACCGAACGGGCCGGTCTGGAGCATGAAGTCGAGCAATCGCTCGGGGCCGCGCCGGCCCTCAGCGCTGAGCTCGGCGAGGATCTCGTCGGGGTCGCGCCCGTGAATGACCGACGACGGGTCCGTCACCGCCGAGCGGATCATGCCAGCAACGGCAAGATCATCGATGTCGCCGGGGTCGGCGTCGATCCCCTTGCCCTGGGCGATGAGCGCCAACTTGGCGAGGATCTCCCACTCGTCGGGCTGCCCCTCGGCGAGGGCCAGCACGGCGGGGCTGTAGTTGGCCACGTTGCGAACCGCAAACTGCAACAGCAACACGTCGTAGTGGCTGCGCTGCAGCGGCGACGGGCTGGGCAGGATGACGTCGGCGTGCTTGGTGGTCTCGTTGAGGTAGATGTCGACACTCACCATGAACTCGAGGTCGCGTAACGCCTCGTCGAGCTGATCGGAGTTGGGCGTGGACAGCACCGGATTCCCGGCAACGGTGATGAGCGCGCGCAGTCGACCGTCGCCCGGCGTCGTGATCTCCTCGGCCAATGCGGCGGCTGGGTACTCCCCCATCACCTCCGGCAACGACCGGACCCGCGTCGCCCCGCGGCCGATGCGAAAACCAGCTCCCGTTCCCGACTGACCGCGAGTGCTGGCGCCGCCGGCCACGGGCATCGGGAACATCGCCCCGCCCGGGCGGTCGAGGTTGCCGGTGACGATGTTGACCACATCGATCAACCACGAGGTGAGCGTGCCGAACTCGGTGGTGGTGGTGCCGATGCGGCCGTACACCGAACCCGATGCTGCATCGGCAAGGTCGCGCGCCACGCTGCGGATGTCGTCGGCCGCCACCCCGGTCGCCGAGGCGACACGCTCTGGAGTGAACTGCGCGCAGGCGGCGACCACCGCGTCGAGCCCGTCGAGGTGCTTGCCGACGTGCGTGCCCACGTCGATCCGCCCGTCCTCGGCGAGAGTGGCGACGACGGCGGCGAGCAGCAGCGCATCGGTCCCCGGTCGGATGGCCACCCACCGGTCGGCCTCCTCGGCGGTACGGCTGCGCCGCGGGTCGATCACAACGACCTTGCCACCACGGGCGCGGATCGCTTCGATCCGGCCGGGGAAATCGGGGGCGGTGCACAAGCTGCCGTTCGATGCGTACGGGTTGGCGCCGATGATGACGAGGTGGTCGGTGCGGTCGAGGTCGGGTACAGGAACACTGACCGGCGTGCCGAACACGTACGCGGCGGCGACCTGGCGGGGCATCTGATCGACCGTGGAGGCGCTGTAGCGCTGGCGCGTGCCGACGGCCTGCAGCACCGAACGGTTGTACAGCATCGCCGACAAGCTGTGGGCCGACGGATTGCCGAGATACATCGCCACCGACTCGCGGCCGGTGCGCTCGATCACGCCGAGCAGACCGCGTTCCACCGCTGCCCACGCCTCGGGCCAGTCGACCTCCACGTGGTGGCCGTCACGCTTGACGAGCGGTCGACGCAACCGGTCCGGATCGTCGTGCAGTTGCTTGAGCGTGGAACCCTTCGGACATATGAAACCGTGACTGAACACGTCGTCACGGTCACCGCGGATGCGCACCACCTGCTCGTCGCGGACTGTGATCTCGAGCCCGCACCCGGCCTCGCACAGCGGACAGGTGCGATGCGCGATTCGGACGCTGCCCATGCCGTCGGGGTTGGTCTCAATCTCCATGACTGGCATCATCGCGCCCATGCGCCGCCTCTTCCCCCATCCAGTCGCCGATACCCAATCTGTCGCGGACACCCCTGGAGCCGACGTGTCAATTGCCGAGGCCTACGCCGCGCCGCGCCCGCGCCACGCTGATCGGCCGTGGGTCGGTCTGTGCATGGTGTCGAGTCTCGATGGCTCGATCGCGGTGGAGGGAAGTTCGGCCGCACTCGGCGGCGACGCCGACCGCGCCGTGCTGAAAGGACTCCGCAAGATTGCCGACGTCGTGGTCGTTGGCGCAGCGACGGTGCGCGCCGAGGGATACGGGGTGCCGAGCAAGACCGGCCAGCGGGTAGGGGTCGTCTCGACCAGGGGCGACCTCGACATCTCGACCAAGCTGTTCACCAGCGGTGCCGGGTTCCTGATCCTGCCGGAATCGGCTCCGCCGGTTCCCGTCGACTCGATCCGGGCCGGAGCCACCGCCATCGACTTCGCCGCGGCGTTCTCCCAGATCGACGCGGAGTTCATTCAGGCCGAAGGCGGCGCCACCTTGAACGGTGCGCTCGCCGCAGCCGACCTGATCGACGAGTTGAACCTCACCATCTCACCCGTGTTCTGTGGCGGTGCCGGCCCGCGGCTGACGACCGCAGCACCGCCGATGTGGCACCCGATGAACCTGGCCCATGTGTTGGAGGCGGAGGGATTCCTGTTCATGAGGTACCTCCGCGACCGCGCCGGCACGTCAGCAGGTGCTTGAGCGCATCTTCTTCAGCAGCACCAGCTCGCGCTGAAAATCGGCGGCGACGTCGAAACCCTTGTACACACTGGCAAAGCGCAGGTAGACCACGTCGTCGAGCAGCCGCAGATGCTCGAGGACGGCGCGTCCGACGATGGCCGTGGTGACCTCTCCGGACATCAGCCGAATCTCGTCTTCGACCCCTTCAGCCAACGCCTCGATCTGGTCTGCCGACAGCGGTCGGCCTTTGGCCGCGGCGCTCACACCGACCACGATCTTGGAGCGATCGAACGGCTGACGGACCCCGTTCGACTTGGTGATCACCAGCGGCACTTCCTCCATCCGCTCGTAGGTGGTGAAGCGATGGTTGCACTGCAGGCACGACCGACGACGGCGGATAGCCAACCCCTCGTCGGATTCGCGCGAATCGATCACCTTGGTGTCGTCGGTGTGACAGTGAGGGCAACGCATGCGGCGGCCACGCTACTGGCCGCGCAACTGGGCGCGGCGCGGCTTGCACAGCCGGCCGGCCGACCGGCGAGACCGGCTGCGCGGCGCGAAATTTACGGCAGGTAGAGCACTTGGCCGATCTGGATGGATGCACCCGAGTTGAGCGACACCAACGCGTCGACCACGGTGGACGTGTCGGTGTTGGGGTACAGCCGCTCGGCGATGCGCCACAACGTGTCGCCTGCCGCCACGACATAGCCCTGGCCGACCGCGGAAACGGAGGCAGGTTCGCCCCCACGGTCGGCCAGGCCGTGCTGCGCCATCGAGCCGACCGACATCACCAGCGCCACCCCGAACGCCGCCGCGCCAATGCGTCGACGACGATAGGTGGCGTGGGTGCAAGCCGATGACGAGGCGCGAGCGGGAACGTGCACGTGGAACCGGCTGGGGACGGGAGCGAAGGTGGTCGACATGGTGCAGTGCCTTTCAAGCCGGTTGGGGATCGTGAGGAGGAGAGGACACGAACGTTTGTTCTGCGAACGATTGTTCGACAGTATGCCGAACGTTCGTTCGCTTGTCAACCCCGCTTCGAACATACGTTGTCCGAACAAATGTTTGACCTCAGCCCCGAACACGCGTACGCTGGGGTCATGGTTGCATCATCCACCCCCCGCCCGCCCTCCGCCCGCCCGGCCGTCCAGCACATCACCAGCCGCCAACGCGGCATCCTCGATGTCATCGAAACGAGCATGCGCGAGCGCGGCTATCCGCCGAGCGTGCGCGAGATCGGTGAAGCGGTCGGCCTCACCTCGCCGTCCACGGTGCACAGCCACCTCGCCTCGCTCGAGCGGATGGGGTTCATCAAGCGTGACCCGACCAAGCCGCGGGCGATGGAGGTTCGCTTCGATCCGTCATCGGGCGCGGCGATCGAACGACGTCCTGTACGCCATGTGCCCCTCGTCGGCGACGTTGCCGCCGGCACCGACGTATTAGCCCAGGAAAACGTCGAGGAACTGTTCCCTCTGCCGGAGGACTTCACCGGTTCGGGTGATTTGTTCATGCTCCGCGTTCGGGGAGATTCAATGATCGGCGTCGGCATCATGGATGGCGACTTCATCGTGTGTCGAGCCCAGTCGACCGCCGACAACGGAGAGATCGTCGTCGCTGGCATCCCCGGCGACGAGGGCACCGTCAAGACCTACCAGCGCCGTGGCGACACGATCACGCTGCTACCGGCCAACGAACGCCTCGAGCCGATGGTGTTCGATGCCGACCAGGTGGTGGTGTACGGCCGGGTCGTCACCGTGATGCGCCGCCTGTGATGCAGGTGACAGCGGGCGGATCAAACTCAGCGATCGGGCTGGGTGGGCCGCTGCGGTGATCCACCCGCCGGCGGGGGCGGGGGCGGCATCGTCGTCGGCCGCTGTGGCGGGCTCGGCGCGAACGGTTGCGGCCTCGGGGGTTGCGGGGGCGTCATGGGTTGCGGCGAACCCGGCGATGTCGGCGGTGTGTAGTTCGGCGGTGTGTAGTTCGGCGGCAGGCGCAGGGGCGGCTGATACCCAGCGCCGGGCGGGAACATCGTCGGCGGTGACGATTCCATCAGCCGAGCCGCAGACACCCGGTCGCCACCGTCGGCTAGCGGCGACGATGGTCCGGTCGGCTTCGAGCGACGCAGACCCAACAGCACCAGCACGGCCCCGACGATCGCTCCCGCGACGACCGCAGCGAGCCCGAGGGTCTTCAGCGAATCGGCATCGCCCTTCGGGTCCTTGCCGACAGCGATGGCAAAGTCGTCGTCATCGGATGTCACGGTGATCTCGTACCCGCCCGCCTCGGCGATGTCGAACGTCGAAACCGACCGGCCGACCGAGCCGTTCGCGTCGTACTCCAACGACTCGTTGTCGTCGAGTTCGACCCGATCGCCGTCGGGGTCGACCAGGTCGATCTCCACGTCGGGAAGACCGTCGCCGCGGTAGCGGTAGTCGCTCTCGGTGCCGGGACAGTCCCCGCGTAGCCGCCCGATCTCACCAACAGTTTCGACGTACACCGTGAAGGTGCCTGTCTGGTCGAACTGCAAGGTCGTGGTGCAGCCGATCGGCGCTCTGGCCAGGCTGGCGACTCCGTCGTCGTAGTTCGATCCGCTGGCCATGATCATCAGCACGCCGCCGACCGCACCGGCGAGCAGCACGACCACACCGGCACCGATGAGTGCCGGTTTGCGCGTTCGTACCGGAGGCCCGGCGAACGGGGTGGTGGGCTGCACGACCGTCGGTGGTGACCCGCCGAACTGGCCACCTGGTTCAAACCCCGGCGGGAACTGTTGATACGACATGGTTCACTGCACCCCCAGTCGCTGCGCGACTTGTTCGATTCGGTCGTCACGTTGTACCACGGCAACCCGGACGTTGTGTGCACCACCGCTTCCGTAAAAGTCACCGGGACTTACGAGCGCACCGCCTTGTCGCGCGAGTCGATCGGCAAACGCCCAGCCGTCGCCCGCATCGAACCACAGATAAAATCCCCCCGCCGGCAAGTCGATGGTGATGCCCGACCATGCCGACAGCACCGCGGCAGTGCGCCGGAGCCGGGCCCGATACCGCTCACGCTGCTCGCGGACGTGCTTGGCGTCGGCCAGCGCGACGAGCCCGGCTGCCTGGGCCGGGCCTGGCACCATCATGCCGACGTGCTTGCGGACCTCTTTCAGGTAGTGCACCAGGTCACCGTCGCCTGCATAGAACCCGACGCGAACACCAGCCAGATTGGAACGCTTCGACAGCGAGTGCACCGCGATCACCCCCTCGAGGCCGGATTCCAGCACGGTTCGGGGGGCGCCCTGCCACGTGAACTCTGCGTAGCACTCGTCGCTGAACACCGGCACCCCGTGCGTTCGCCCCCACGCCGCCGCCTGGTCGAGATCGCTGAGCGCCCCGGTCGGATTCGACGGACTGTTGACCCACAGCATCAGCGCGTTCGCCGCATCGGCGGGTTCGATCGAGTCGAGGTCGATGCCTCCATCAGGTCGCATTGCCACCGCGACCGGACGGCATCCGGCCAACACCGCGCCCATCTCGTAGGTGGGATAGGCGACAGCGGGGTGCAACACCACGTTGCGCGTGGGGGTGCGCAGGCGGAGGTAGTGCGGCGTGGTGGCCACGAACTCCTTGGTACCCACACATGCGGCGACGTGATCAACCGGCACGTCGACCGAGAAACGCTCGCCGATCCAGCGCTGGATACCGGTCCGCAACGCGAGCGTGCCGATGCTCGGCGGATAACCGCGCTCAGAATTGGACGAGCTCAGCGCCGCGACCACGGCCGGAGAGGGCGGATCGCACGGCGTACCGACCGACAGATCGACGATCCCACCCGGGTGCTCGGCGCACACCGCGGCCAGCCCATCGAGGCGGTCGTATGGGTAGGGCGGGGGAACGAAACCTTCAGGCGGCGACATGCGCACCCATCATGGCCGACTCAGGACGCGGCGACCACGAACTCGGCGAGGCGCCCCGCCGACGCTGCGGCGAGGCGGGCGCGAATCCGCACCCCACCATCTTCGTGAACGGTCGACACGACCTCGCCCTCGCGGTGCACAGCGGCGATAAGGTCGCCGCGTTCATAGGGGATGAGCAGCTCGAACGGGGTGTTGATCGCCCGGAGCCGATCGGCCAAGGTGGCGAGGAAGTCATCAATGCCAGCCCCGGTTGCGGCGCTGATCATCACTGACCCCTCGTTGTCGGCGACGAGCTCCTCGGCCGCTTCCAACGCGATGTCGGTCTTATTGAACACCAACAGTTCCGGCACATGATCGGCTTTGATCTCGGCCAGCACGCCACGCACGGCGCGGACCTGGCCGACAGGATCAGCAGCCGACGAATCGACGACGTGAACCAAGAAGTCCGATTGGGCGGCAACTTCGAGCGTGCTCTTGAACGCCTCGATCAGACCGTGCGGCAATCGGCGCACGAACCCGACGGTGTCGCTCAGCAGAACCGGCTCGCCACCTGGTAGGGCAAGGCGGCGCGTGGTGGGATCGAGCGTGGCGAACAGGCGGTCCTCGACGAGCACCCCTGCCTGAGTGAGCCGGTTGAGCAGCAGACTCTTGCCAGCGTTGGTGTAGCCGACGATCGCCACCGCAGCCAGGCCGCTGCGCTCACGGCTCTTGCGCTGCAACGAGCGGGTCTCGCGCAGCTCGGTCAGCTCGTGGTCGAGGCGGGTGATCCGGCGCATCAGGGTCCGGCGATCCGTCTCGAGCTTCGTCTCCCCCTTGCCGCGGGTTCGGGTGCCGATACCACCGCTTTGCTGGGACAGGTTGGCTTTGCTCCCGCGCCGCAACCGGGGCAGGCGGTAGCGCAGCAACGCCAACTCCACTTGCGCCTTGCCTTCCAGCGTGTGCGCGTTCTGACCAAAGATGTCAAGGATGACGGCGGTCCGGTCGATCGCGGTACGGCCGAGCAGCTTCTCCAGGTTGAACTGCTGGGCTGGGCTCAGATCGTTGTCGAACACCACGGTGTCGGCGTCGACGGCGAGACAGATCTCGCGCAACTCTTCCACCTTGCCTTTGCCGATGAACCATGTGTGGTCG
>JANOKQ010000337.1:0-1767 GCA_031419375.1 Acidimicrobiaceae bacterium | reverse complement strand
CCGCGGCGGGCGCTACGCAGCGCCTGCTGAATGGTCGCCTGAAGACCGATGACCTCAAAACTCACATCGACGCCGCGGCCGCCTGTGAGCTCCTTGAGCGCATCGACGGCATCGACGTCGCCTCCGTTCACGACATCAGTCGCTCCAAAGCGAGCGGCCAACGCAAGTTTGGCGGGGCTCGTGTCGACGGCCACGATCCGTTCGGCACCCGCCAGGCGAGCACCCTGAACAACGTTGAGACCGACGCCGCCGCATCCGAAGACCGCGACCGTGTCACCGTGTCGGATCGACGCGGTTCGCGTCGCCGCACCAACCCCTGTCAGCACCCCGCATCCCACGAGTGCTGCCAGTTCAAGTGGTACGTCCTTGGAGATGCAAACCGCCGATTGCACCGGGACCACGATTCGCTCGGCGAACGTGCCGAGCGATGACATCTGGTTCACAGGTGAACCGTCGAAGCTGAAACGATGCGTGCCGTCGAGCATCCGTCCACTGTCGGCCGCCTGTTGTCCAGACTCACAGAGGTACGACTCGTCCCGTACGCACCAAAAACAGTGTCCGCACGAAGGGACCCACGAGAGTACGACGTGGTCGCCCTCGTGCAAAGATGTGACGCCCGGGCCTATCCGCGTCACGATGCCTGCGCCCTCGTGCCCAGGAATGATCGGGAGCGGCACACCCATGACGCCGCGCTGAACGGAAAGATCGCTGTGGCAGATACCTGAGGCGACGATCGCGACTTCGATTTCGTCGTTGCCGGGTTCGCTGAGAACCAGATCGACGATTTCGAGCGGCTCTCCGATCTGGCGAAGCACGGCTGCTCGTGGCATGGGACCTCCCGGTAGTACAACGGACATGGTCAGCTTGACGCACTGTTGACCGACTCGCCTGCCCCAACTTGGCACATCTAGGACCGCTCCCCGTAGGTCACTGTCCTCATGACGACCGCCGCCGAAAATGGGGCCCTAATCGCGAGAGCAGCGCTTGATGACGACTGACATCGACCCCCCGGGCCGTTCCAACTGGAATTACGCCACGGTGCTCCGGCAGATCGCTGGGATCGTACCCGACCGGGTTGCGATCAGTTGCTCTGGTCGCAACGTCTCATTCGCCGAGTTCAATGCCGAAACCGACGAGCTCGCTCGAGCTCTTCACCGAAGAGGCTTGGCTGCAGGCTCCAAGGTTGCGATCGACCTGCTGAACACCCCCGAGTACCTCGCGGTGTTCTATGCAGCGTTGAAGCTCGGAGCCGTACCGGTCAACGTAAACTATCGATACCAGGACGCTGAGCTGGCGTACCTCATCGACTACGTCGATGCCGAGGTCGTGTTCGTCAACGAGTCGTTCCTGCCCCAACTTCAACGCGCTGTGGGTGGATTGAATCGAAACATCCTGATCGTTCTCGCGCCGGTCAATGATGTCACTCACCCTGATCTGGTCGGATACGACGAGCTCCTGAACGAGGGTCGGCGTTCGGGCGAGGATGTGCCTCATGTCCCGGGCGGTGACGACCTGATCTTCGTGTGCACGGGTGGCACCACTGGTATGCCGAAGGCGGTGATGTGGCGCAATGATGACTTGTACGTGTCGCAATGGACGCTGTCACGACCCGGCATTATGCCGGCCGATCCGGCCCAAGCAATGATCGACGGCAAGCGAGCCGGCACCACGCTGCCCGGCCCACCGCTCATGCACGGTACCGGCCTCTATGCGGCGCTAGGCACCTTGTCGGGCGGCGGCAAGGTCGTACTGATCGACACGCTCGGA
>JANOKQ010000336.1:0-13176 GCA_031419375.1 Acidimicrobiaceae bacterium | reverse complement strand
GCGAGGCCGAGCGGATGATCGAGAAGCTGCCCGACCACCTCGGTTCGCGCGCCGCGCTGCGCACCTGGGTGTCCGAGTACTTCGATCTGCTCGACATCCACGGCAGTTTCGCATTCGCCTGGACCCAGGCAGCACACGAGGACGAGGAGATACGCGTGGCCGGCATGAGGCGCCATCTCAAGGATTGCAAGATGCTGGCGACGCAGCTCGTGGCCAGCACCGGCAAGCAGGTCGCCGATCCGGCGCCACTCGGTGTCGTCGCGTTCAGCATCCTCGAGCGCTCGTGGAACTACGGCCAGATCTACGCCGGTGAGGTCGACCGCCACGGCTTGATCGCCCAAGCCGCGAACGGGCTCTGGGGCCTCGCCCGCCAGCCAGCCCGCGCCTGACGATTTGACAGTACTGTCAAGTGCCCTAGGCTGCTCGCCGTGTTGATGCCACGAACCGCAGCGTCACGGCGATGATGCAGTTTCGCCCCGTCGAACTCTCCGACTCGGAACGGCAGCTCCAGCGAGACGTTATTGCGTTCCTTCAGGCCGAGCTTCCGCGTGGATCATTCCACCCTGGGCTCGGCATGAACGCGGCGATCGATCGCGAGTTCTCGCTGAAGCTGGGCATGGCCGGCTACCTCGGCATGGCCCTACCAACCCGGTACGGCGGCCACGACCGCTCTGCGGTCGACCGCTTCATCGTGGTCGAGCAGCTGCTGCGGTGGGGCGCTCCGGTGGGCCATCATTGGGTGGCCGACCGCCAGTCGGGCCCGGTGATCGCGAAGTTCGGCACCGAGGCGCAGCGCGAGCGGTTCCTGCCCGGCATCTGTCGCGGCGAGTTCGGCTTTTGCATCGGCATGAGCGAACCCGACAGCGGCAGCGACCTCGCCTCGATCTCGTCGAAGGCCACCCGCGACGGCGACGGTTGGGTGCTCGAGGGCCGCAAGATCTGGACCACGAGCGCCCACGAGCACGACTGGGTGATCGTGCTCTGCCGCACCACCCCGCGCGACGAGGTGGACGACAAGCGCCAAGGGCTCAGCCAGCTGATCGTCGACCTCAAGGCACCCGGCGTGCAGGCCACGCCGATCCCGTTCATCGACGGCACCGCCGACTTCTGCGAAGTCGTGTTCGACCATGTGTACGTGTCCGACGACCTGGTGCTCGGCGAGATCGGCCAGGGGTGGACACAGAACACCTCCGAGCTCGCCTACGAGCGCGGCGGCCCCGACCGCTGGCTCAGCTCGTACCTCCTCGTCGAGGAACTGCTCCGCCGCGAAACCGACAATGGCGGAACTGCCAGCACCGCCCTGATCGACCTGCTCGGCGAGATGATGGCCAACTACTGGGTACTGCACCACCTGTCGCTTTCGGTCGCCCGATCGATCGACGAGGGTGGTGCCCCGGCAATCGAATCGTCCCTCGTGAAAGACATGGGAACCCGCTTCGAGCAGGACGTCGTCACCGCGGTGCTCGCCCACCTCGACGAGGCCCCGAACTCCGCCGACGAATCCATACTCGGCCGCCTGCTGGTGACCGCGGCGCTCACCCAACCGTCGTTCACGATCCGGGGCGGCACGACCGAGGTGCTCCGCTCGGTCGCTGCCAAGGGCCTCCGCCCGTCAGGGGTCAACCGGTGAGCGCCGCCGATCCGTTGCTGGTCGAGACCGTCGAGCGCCTTCTCGCCGACGTGAGTACGTTCGAAGAGGTCGAACACGCCGAAGGGTCGGGCTGGTCGACAGCCACCTGGGTCGCCCTCGCCGAGGCCGGGTTCCCATGGGTTGGCGTCGCCGAGAGTGCCGGCGGTTCGGGCGGCAGCCTGTTCGATCACGCGGCGATCCTGAGTGCCGTCGGCCGGTTCGCTGCGTCTGTACCCGTCGCCGAGACCGGCATGATCGGCGGCTGGCTACTCGGTGAGGCCGGCATCACGCTGCCGTCCGGCCCGCTGAGCGTGGTCGAGGCACCCGGCCGCCTCCAGCAGGGCCGGCTGCAGGTCGACGGCATCGCCGCCTGGGCCCGCCACGCCGACCGCATCGTGGTGGCCGCCGGTTCGACCGTGTACTCACTCCGCCCCGACCAGGTGCAGCTCCACGCCGGTGCCAACCTCGCCGGCGAAGCCCGCGACCGCGTGGTCGCCGACCTCGCGCTCGCAGACCTCGCGCTCGCAGACATCGAGCACGGCGACATCGAGCACGACTCGGGCCATCTCGACTCCGGCCATCTCAACTCATGGCGGTCCGCCCAGGAACGCGGTGCCCTGTCACGAGTGATCATGGCCGCCGGAGCGCTCACCGCTGTGGCACAGCTCACCATCGACTACACCAACGAGCGACGCCAGTTCGGCAAGCCGGTGGCGACGTTCCAGGCCGTGCAGCAGCACCTCGTGCTGGCCACTCAGTCAGCCGTGCGGGCGCAGATGGCCGCCGACGTGGCCGTGCGGGCGCTCGCCGCCGGTGCGGGTTCGTTCGAGATCGCCGCGGCCCGCGTGGTCGTGGACGACGCAATCACCGTCGGCACCCGTGCAGCCCACCAGGCTCACGGCGCGATGGGCGTCACCCGCGAGTACCGCCTCCACCAACTGACCCGCCGCCTGTGGTCGTGGCGGCACGAGTGGGGCACGACGAAGCAATGGCGCCAACGCCTCGGCCACTCCGTCGCCGCCGCATGTGCCGACGCGATGTTCGACCTCGTCACCTCACGCTGACCACGGCCCGGGGTTCGACTCACAGAACTCGGCCCACGACCGGTACGCGTCGGGCAACAGCTTCTCGCGGATGTGCGAGCCGAAGTCGTTGACACCGAGACCCGGCTGAGGCCGCTCCAGCCAGTCGACGAGATACCAGCGGTGCAGACGCCGGCGGCTGATGCACCACTCGCCGTCGGCACGCTCATAGTCGTCCCAGTACTGGATGGTGCCCACCGCCCACTCGCCGGTGTCGGGCCGCTCCAGCTCGTCGCGGCAGTAGACCACGCCGCTCGCGTGGTCGGCGTCGTGAAAGTCGATCACGTGGTTCGCGACCAGGTGCACCGAGGTGCGCATCTGGCTCATCAGCACGCTCATCCACTGCTTCAGCGCCTCGCGCCCGCGGGCGTCGGCGCCCACCTGCACGTCCGGGCTGAACAGCGACACGACCGTGTCCATGTCGCGGGCGTCGAGCGCCCGCGCATACCGCGACGCCAACTGCTGGATCGCGGCATACGACTCCATCCGGTCGAGTCGCTCGTCGCCCGTGGTCGGTCGCCAATCACCGAGTCGCTGATCCACCATCGCTTCGTTCCTCTCAACTGCTTATGCGGGAAACTGCTGCGCCGGAGGCGAGTAGCTCGTCGACTTCGGCCTGCGACAGCCCGACCTCCAGCAGCACCTCGACGGTGTGCTGACCGAGAACGGGTGGGGCACGATCGAGCCGCACCTCCTGATCGCCGAGGAACCACATCGCGCCAGGCTGTTCGAGCCGACCCCAGTCGGCGTGCGTGTACGTGGCGATGAGGCCCGCCGCGAGGTGGGCGGGATCATCGAAGAACGGCCCCTTCTGACCCTGCCGCACCGCAGTGGCGGACACACCCGCCGCGGCGAGGGCGGCGAGCACGTCGTCGGTCGCACGCGGCCGAGCTGCGTCAGGCAGCTCGTCGGGCGAACAGGCACCGAGCACGCCGCACAGCGCAGCGAGCGCGACGTCACCGACCGCTGCTACGGCGATCCAACCGTCGGCGAGCTGCAGGATCCGCTCCCCTGGGCCGACCATCGTCTGTGACTGATCGAGCATCGGTACCGGGGCGAGCGAGCCGTCGGGCAGTCCGTAGGTCTCACTGTTGGTGAGCACGCCTGCTCCGAGCAGCGAGGCGGCCACGTCACTCGCCCGGCCGGTGGTGTCGCGCACGTGCAGCGCCATCAGCGTTCCGGCGACCGACGACATCGCGCAGAGGTGGTCCATGAAGCCGAAGCGGTGCCACATCGGATCGTTGCCCTCACCGGCACCCATGACCTCCCAGCCGCAGCTCGCCTGGAACAGCTGGTCGTAGCCGGGCCAGTCGGCGCGTGGCCCCTGCGGCCCGTACGAACTGACGTGGCAGAACACGACGTCGGGGTTGACCGCTCGGACCGCCGCTGCGTCGAGGCCGAGGCGGCGCGCCGCCGGCATGCGCAGGTTGTGGTGCACCACGTCGGCCCAGCGCAGCAGCGCCTCGAGCGCGGGGCGGCTGGCGGGCGATTTGATGTCGAGCGCCACGGCGCGCTTGCCACGCTGGCACCCGGCGAACGGCCAGTCGGCCCAGCGCATCGGGTCGCCGGTCGCGGCCTCCACCTTCACCACCGTCGCACCGAGGTCGGCGAGCAGCATCGGGCCGAGCGGCCCGGCGAGAAAGTTGCCGAAATCGAGCACCTTGAGGCCCTCCAGCGGGTACCGCGTCGCGGCCCCGGCGGGTGGGCGCGGCACCGGCGTCCGCGCCGGCCAGATCGGGGTGCCGCTGCCGACCGCCGGCGCAGCGCTGCGCACCTCGGTGGGCGGGTCGAGCGTGAGCGGCAGGCCGGGCACGGTGATCGTGCCGACGTCGGGGTCGTCGAGCTCGATCACGTACCGGTTTGCGCGCGCCTGCTCGTCGCCGAGGATCGCGCCGAGCGGCACGGCCGGTTGCGCTGGGATGTCGTGGTCCCACATGTTGCGTAGCCACTCGTCGGCGGTGCGCCGCCGGAATGCCTCGACGAGCGCCCCCCAGTTCGGCCAGTTCGGGAACCCGGTTCCCGCGAGCCGTGCGTTCTCGGCCGCGACAAGCTCGGGGCCCATCTCGGCGAACACCTCCTGCACCAGCGGGGTCGCATCGGGGGGTGGGGGCATGACGTGGATCCAGCGGCCGTCGCGGCACTCGAACAGCGAGGCGCGCATGTTGTCTTTCGGCATGCCGATCCGCAGCAGGTCGGATGGGTTTTCGGCCCGAGACCAGTGCATCATCATCGGGATCAGTGCACCCTGGGCGAGGCTGGTGTGTGCCGGGCCGGCGATGCCGGTACGACCGCGCGAGACGAGCCGGCTCATGATGCCGATCACGGCGAGCCACGCCGAGGGCCATGTGCCGAGTGGAAAACGAACGTAGATCGGGCTCTCGCCACGGGCGCCGAGCTGCTCGTCGAGCACGCCGAGGCGGGCGAGGGTGAGCACATCGTCGACCGGTGCCTCGGCGTCGGCGTGGTTGGCGGGGAAGCCGAGGATCGACGACACCACCAGATCGGGGTGGCGTTCGTGGAGCGTCGCGTCGTCGAGCCCGAGTGCGGTGGCATCGAGCGGCGACAAGGAGTGCACCAGCACGTCTGCGGCGGCGAGGAGCGTGGCGAGCTGCGCACGGCCGCCGGCGTCGCCGAGGTCGAGCTCGACGCTCTGCTTGCTGCGGCCCCATGTGCGGAACCCGGGCTTGGCGCGTAGCGGCGAACCGCCGGGCGGCTCGACGAGTAGCACGTCGGCGCCGGCCTCGGCGAGCACGAGCGTGGCCGCCATCGCGGCGACACTGCCTCCGAGGTCCACCACCCGCACCCCGGCAAGCATGGGCACCGCTCCGGCACCAGTCTCGATGTTCGTCACGACGCCCCCTCCATGCGGGGCCCCCGTCGGTGCACCACGCTCTCACGATTTGTCCGCCCGAGCCGGGTCACCGCGCGACCCGACGGAACGCCGCTGACGCCGTGGCGATGATCCGACCGTTGTGGCCCTCGTCAGTGAGCGTGACGTCGACACCGACGCGATCGGTGCCACCCACCACCGCGGCACGGGCCCGGAACGGCCCGATGTAGCCCGGCTTGACCATCAGCACGGTCCACTCCTCGACCTGGAAGTCGATGGTGCCGTGCACCCGTTCGAGCTCGTCCATCGCCGCGGCTTCGAGCGCGATGTTGATCGTGCCCTGGTGCAGTGCGGAGTGCGGCGACGAGATCATCGGTGTCACGCTGTCGATCTGCACCGTGCCGTCCGGGCCGGTCACGATGCCGAACACGTCACGCAGTGGCGGCAGGTCGGGTGAGTCCTCCACGTCGTTGACCGGATTGTCGACAGGGGTGAAGCCGGGCGGCACGTCGCCGAGGCTGACTCCGCTGCCGGTCGAGATCGCGAGCACCCGACTGTGGTCGCTCGCGTCGACGATCCGCGACCGGCTGAAGCCCATCTGGCGCCCGATGCTGATCACCTCGCGGAGCACCTCGATCCGCTTCACGTCGTGGCCCGGATCGAGAACCGAGTAGGTCATCGTCACCGGGGCGGGCACGCACTCGTCGTCACGCCACCACGGCTCGGGAGCGGCGATGCACAACGGAGCGGCCGTCACTCCTCCGGTGGAGTTGCGCATGTCGTGGCGCAGCGGCATGGTCTCGCGCTCCACCCCGACATCGAGGAACGGGGTTCCCTTGCCGAGGTAGGTGTAGCTCTTGAGCGCAACCCATGCCTTCGCGAAGTGATCCCAGTGCTCCTCGGGAGTGACTGTTCGGATGTCGCCGTACGACTCGTTCCCCATCCGACCATTCCACACCCAATCTGACACAATCGTCAACTCGGGGCTTACTCAGGGTAGGCGGAGGAGCGACTCCTGGGCGATGGTGACGCCGAGCGTGCCGTCGTGCTGGAACATCGAGCCGGCGTACAGACCGCGGGCACCGCCGGCATGCAGCGGCCACATGCGGTGGAGCACCCAGTCGTCGGCGCGCAGGGGCGCGCGGAACCACATCGCGTGGTCGAGGCTCGGGCCACCCTTGGGCAGGCCGGGCACCTCCGTCGAGAGGAACCCGGTGCCGATGTCGGAGAGGTAGGCGAGTGCGCAGCTGTGGGTGAGCCGGTCATCGGCGAGCTGTTCGCGAATGCGCAGCCACATCGTGCTGCTCAGCTCGTTGCCGTTGTCGTCGATGGTCACCGGCGGCACCACGCGGGCCTCGGCGCGCGGGAAGTTGTGGTTGAACGGCTCGGCGCGGCACTGCTCTGGTGCGGGGAGGCCCTCCGGCATTGGCACCGTGAACTCGGCACCCGGCTCGTCGACGTGGAACGAGGCCGTCAGGTCGAGGATCACCGCACCGTCTTGGACTGCGCTCACGCGGCGGGCGGAGAACGAGCGGCCGTCGCGGTCGCGTTCGACCTTGAAGATCACTGGCAGTGCGCGCATACCGGACCGGAGGAAGTAGCCGTGCATCGAGTGCGGATGACGCCCATCGGGCACGGTGAGGCCGGCCGCCATGAGCGCCTGCGCCGCGATCTGGCCGCCGTAGAGCGTCGGCCGGCCGTTGTCGGGTACCTCGTTGATGCCTCGGTACAGGTCGCGGTCGAGCGGCTCGAGATCGAGCAGCTCGGACATCGTCGGCTGTGTTCCGGTCATTCGACCAGCATCCATCAATGCGGTTCGACAGACCGCATCGCGAGGTTGACCGTGGCCCGCACGAACTCGACCCAGATCTCGGGGTGGTTCGTGTGGGCGAAGTGATCGGCACCCTCGCCGATGAACAGCTCAGCTCGCGTGAGCTCGGCGACCCGGCGGTGGGCGTCGAGAAACAGCGGCTCGGGTGCCACGGTGCCGCACCCGACGAGGAACGGCACCTTCAGCTGGTCGAGCTCCATGAACGGTGCTGCCTGGAATGCCATGTCAGCACGGAACGCGCGGCCTTCTTCCCGGAGCATGTGCTTGGTGCTGTCGCGGAGCGCGTCCCACCGCTCGTCGCCGAGGATGAACCGGTTGAAGTCCTCCCCCAGCTGCGACGCGTCGCCATAGCGAGCCCAGGTCATCGTGCGCTCCATCGCGAGGTCGCCCATCCACCATGGCCACGGCACCATCGGCGGCTCCCACACGCCGAGCGCGACGAACAGCTCGGGGGCCTTCGTGGCCGCGAGCATCGCGATCGCGCCGCCGGCGCTCTGCCCACACACGACCGACGGGGTGCCGTCGAGCACGTCGATCAGGTCGTCGGCGTGCACGTCGAACCCACCGAGCACGGTGTCGTGGCCGTTCAGGCCGGCCTCGACGGACCGGCCGTAGCCCCGGCGGTCGTAGACCGTGACCGGCAGGTCGTGCAACCGGTGAACCACGTGGGCGAAGTTCTTGCTGCGGTCGGGCGCACCGTGCACCAACACGACGGGCGGCCCCGGCGCGTCGACGTGATGACGTGCGACGAACAGACCGGCAGGTTGCATGGCGCAGAACCTATCCAATCACTTGACGAAACCGTCAACTCGAAACCCGAGTCGTACGGTTGACGATACTGTCACCTTGGCCGCCGGGAGCGAAAGAGCGTAGGACATCATGAAGTCGGGCATCGTCTTCGCCAGCACCACGTTTCCCGAACCAGACCGAGCGATCGCGATGGTGCAGGCCGCCGAGGAAGTCGGCTTCGAGTCGCTGTGGTGCCCCGAGCAGGGCGTGGTCGCGGTCGGCGCAGGCGCCACCCCGTACGGCGGTTCGCTCGACGGGAAAATGGACCGGCTGTGGAAGCGCGGCGGCATCCGGCGACGAGGTCATCTCGCCGACCCGCGATCTGTGACGCGGGTCGGCACTATTGAGGGAACGAAAGGGAACGACGGGGAACGATATGGGAGTACTCGACGGACAGGTGGCGATCGTGACCGGTGGCGGGCAGGGGGTGGGGCGCGGCGTCGCGCTCGCTGTTGCCACCGAGGGAGCGAAGGTGGCGGTTCTCGGCCGCACGCTGTCGAAGTGTGAGGCGGTGGTTGCCGAAATCGAGGCGCGGGGTGGATCAGCGATCGCGATTCTCTGCGACGTCGAGCATCGGGAGCAGATCGAGACGAGCGTCGAGCAGGTCGTACAGCAGTGGGGTCGGCTCGACCTGCTGGTGAACAACGCCCACAACAAGGTCTTCCAGTCGATCCGCAAGATGACCGATGCCGACATGGACACGATGTGGCTGTCGGGCCCGATGGCCAGCTTCCGGTTCATGCAGGCATCCTTCGCGCACCTGCGCACATCGAGGGGCTGCGTGGTCAACATGGGGTCGGGGTCGGGCATCCTGCCTGCCGGCGCGATGTCGGGCTACGCGATGACGAAGGAGGCGGTGCGCACTCTGTCGCGGGTCGGCGCGGTCGAGTGGGGGCGGTTCGGCATCCGGGTCAACTCGATCTGCCCGCTCGCCGAGTCGCCGGGCGCTGCCGGCTTCAACGACGCCACCGGCGGCGCTGTCGACGAAGTGACCTCGCGCATCCCACTCGGCCATTGGGGCGACGCCGAGAGCGACATCGGGCGCGGCGTCGTGTACCTCGCCGGACCGGACGGCAAGTACATCACGGGCACAACCCTGATGATCGACGGCGGCTTCAACTACCTGCGGTGACATCACATGGGCTTGCGCTCGGCGAGCGGATCCTCCGAGATGTCGGCCCACAACCATGGTTCGAGTGCGAAGAACTCTCCGGCGTTGATGCCGTCGAGGGTGATCGGTTTGACGGTGAGGACGTACTCGACGTCGCGCATGGTCATGGCGAGGACCTTGGCCAGCTTGCGGGCTGCGCTGAGGACTTGGGCGGAGTTGATCTCGTTGTTCGTCGTGTCGTACATCCCGACTGTCTGGGTCGATTTGGCGTTGACGACAACGTTGATCTCGATGTGTCGTTCGGTGCCACCGATGAGCCATTCGCGTGCGGCTCCGACCAGGCGGACTTCGGGTGGGAGCGACTTGGGTTTGTCACTTTTGGCGAACTGGGCGGCGAGTTTGGAGATCTTGGCGCCCGCTTTGGCCAGGACGTGTTCTTCGAGCTGATCGGAGTGCACCGGCCTGTTGTACCGGCGGCCGACCCAGGTGGAGAACCGCTTCTGTTGCGGGCCGGTGAGCGGCCGGCGGCTGTCGACTTTGTCGTTGAGTAACGCGGTCTTGTCGACGCTGGTGACGTAACGGAGGTCAGCGACGGGCCAGAAGTCGTCGGGATTGGTAGCTCCGACGATACGGGCCACGTCGTGCGCTGGGAGCGGGAACTCTCGGGGCGAGTACTCGCCGCTGCGGAGCTGTTGGTAGCGCTCTTTGGAAACGGTCGTGATCGGGGCGACAGCGATGCATGGTTCGATGCTCGGGTCACGGACGATGTCACAGGCACCCGACACGATCACGTACCAGCCGAGCTCGTTTTCGATGGTGACCGACCAGATGTCCTTGGCGCGGGGTTTCCCGCCGGCGGCGCTGACGACCGGGGTCTGGCCACGGCCGACGATGGTGACTGCCCCGAGTGTGAGCAGGTCGCCTTGGGTGAGGTCGCGCAGCAAAGGCGCCAGTTTGGATGCTGGCGCCTTGCGACTGGTCGCCGCCATCAGACAGCGACGAGGACGCGCCGGGAGTGCTGGATGAGATCGAGCACGGCCGGTGCAGTATCGACGAGTGCATGTTCGGCGCCGGCCCGGGCCTCGCCGACCACGGCCCGCCGTTCAGCGTCGAGCGTCGCCATTGCGGAACGCTGGAACTCTGCGCCCGCGCCGAGACCGCTCGACACCATCGGGGTCAAAGCAGCCGGGTCGCCGAGCCCGAGTGATGCACGTACCTCGCCGATGTCGTAGCGGCGGTGACCGCCCGGGGTTCGGTCGAACGGGATACGACCCTGGCGGCTGTAGGCCTGCACGGTCGATTCCGTGACGTGCAACGCCACTGCGACCTGTCGTGTCGTTGCAGTTCTGTCCATGTCGAGCATCGTACGCTCCCGGATTCCACGATTCAACCGGTTTCCACGGTTTCCACGGTTTGAGCCTCCTGTGTGCTCTGCTTGGTCGACGGCGGTCAGATCCTCCGCCCATGAACCCGGTTCACCGCAGCAAGTCGGCGATCGACGCGGCGTACACCGGGTCACCGGTGTCGCGCCGGCCGAGCGTCGCGGTGTCGGCGGGCACCCAGCCGCCGGATGCCACGGGGTCGATCCGCGACCACTCGAAGACGCAGACGCGGGCTGCGATCCGCCACTCGTGGTGCCGCCGCTCGACGTCGTCGACATAGCGGAGCCCGACGACGAAGTCGCGCTCGGGCTTCGTGCTGCTCGCGCGGAGGTGATGATGGGCGACGATGTAGCTCTCCGCACGTGCCCGGTCGCCGTCGACTTCGACCAGCACGTTGCCGATGAAATGCATGGTGCGCTCGAACCGGGGCAGCCCCCGCTGAACGTAGGCAATGAAGTCCTCGACGCCGCCGCGGAAGTCGCCGTGGTCGTCGGTCGCGTCGGGGTGGTAGCAGCTTCGCACCAAGTCGTAGTCGCACCGGTCGATGCCGCGGCAGTAGCGGTAGATCACGTCGCGGACCTCCTGCTGGTCGACCGCACGGGTGAGGCGCGCCTCGAGCGATGCGAGCGCGTCGCTCACGCCGGGTCCAGTTGGTAGAACTGCTTGGCCCACTTGCGCAGGGCACCGTACGGCCGGGCATCCTGCTGCGCGAACGCCGGGGTCTCGATGTAGATCTGATACCGCCAGATCTCGAGGTCGTCCCAGAGGGTGGAGAGGAACTGCCGCTTGACCCGTTCAACGATGTGCTCGGGCGGCGTGTCGCTGGTGTCGCCGGGCTCGCGGGGCCACCGAATCGAATAGAACATGTCGCTCGTCTCGTCGTCGATCGGCGTGGTGTAGAAGACCAACCGGTAGTGGTAGTTGCTGCCGACGAACACCGAGTGCGAGCCGCCGACGCCGCACGACGTGGAGTGGTTCTTCAGCGCGATTCGTTCGCCGCCGTCGGGAGTCGGCACCGGAAAGCCGCCGACGCTCTTGTAGAACGGGCCGTCGACCTCGAAGTGCAGCAGGCGCGGGGTGACGGTGGCTGCGTGCACGTGCTCGAAGTGCACCGTGTCGGGTGCGTTCTCGAGTGTGATCTGCGGGTGCACCGGCTCGCTCGCATACTTCACCGACAGCGCGGGGTACGCCGGATAGTACATCTCCGTGCTGCCGGGAATCTCGGGCAGCATCGTGAACAGGTCGGGTAGGTCCCACGTCGGCGGCCCACCGAAGGGGTCGTGCCACACGAACACGCAGCCGTGCTGCTCGACCACCGGCCACACCTTGAGGCTGTGCGAGAGGTTCGGCCGGTCCTCGTACGGGATGAACTTGTTCACGCCGTCGGCCCCGTAGCCCCAGCCGTGGTAGGGGCACACGATGCACTCGCCCCTGACCTTGCCGCCGTGGCCGAGGTGGGCACCGAGGTGCGGGCAGTGGGCGTTGAGCACGTGCAGCACCTCGTCGTCGGTGCGGTACGCGACTTGGTGGCCGCCGAAGTACTTGAGCGGCTTGACGGTGCCGGTAGGGATCTCGGCGCTCCAGCCGACCATGAACCAACCTGTCGGCTTCCACGTGAACGGCACCTTCATTGAGACTCCCTCATCGCTCGGACGACCCCCTGTCGGAGTACGAGGCTGTAGCTTTCTGACGAAAGTGTCAAGTCCGAGGAAAGGGCGCCACATGGGGAAACTGGACCAGAAGGTCGCGATCGTCACAGGAGCGGGGCGGGGCATCGGTCGCGTGATCGCGATCGACTACGCACGTGAAGGTGCCAAGGTGGTCGTCGCCTCGCGCACGGCATCCACCGTCGACTCTGTCGTCGCCGAGATCGAAGCGTTGGGCTGCGAGGCGCTCGGCGTGACGGCCGACGTGGGCGAGCGCGCCGATGTCGACCGGATGGTCGCCGCCACCGTTGCACGGTTCGGCCGGCTCGACATCCTCGTGAACAACGCCCAAGGCTTCGGCAGCGCGACACGGCCCGAGGGCTCGCCCGGTTTCATCCCGCTCGAACACTTCCCCGACGACGTATGGGCGAACACATTCCAGACCGGCTTGCTGGGCACGCTCTACGGCATGCAGGCCGCGTTCGCTCACCTGAAGGAACGGGGCGGCAAGATCATCAACTTCGGCTCGGGCAACGGCATCGGCGCGATGAAGGGCACCGCGGCCTACAACGCGACGAAGGAGGCGATCCGCTCGCTCAGCCGCACCGGTGCTGCAGAATGGGGCAAGTACGGCATCTGCGTGAACGTGATCATCCCGACCATGCTCACCGACTCGGCCGACGCCTTCTTCGAGGCCCGACCGGGCATCCGCGAGAAACTTGCCGGACAGATCCCGCTGCGCCGGTTCGGCGACGTCGAGCATGACATCGGCCCGGTCGCGGTGTTCCTGGCCAGTAGCGACTCCGACTTCATCACCGGCCAGGCCCTCCACGTCGACGGCGGCCAGATCCTCCGCCCATGAACTCGGGTGCCGG
>JANOKQ010000335.1:0-2311 GCA_031419375.1 Acidimicrobiaceae bacterium | reverse complement strand
CCCTGCCGGAGCTGACGGGCGCGATGGTGGTGTTGATCGATCACGACGTCGACCTGATCGCATCGGTGTGCGTCGAGACCGCGGTGCTCGATTTTGGCAGGCTCATCGCGTATGGCCAGACAGCCGACGTGCTCGATGATCCCGATGTCAAGGCGGCCTATCTCGGCACTGCCGAGGTACACACCGCCGACGGGATCGACCCCGTCGAGGAGCTTGAAACATGACTGATCAGTTGGTGGTGCGCGGCCTTAGGGTCGCCCGTGGTGCCAAGGTGGTGGTGCACGACGTCGACCTCGATGTTCGACGCGGTGAGATCACGGCGTTGCTGGGAGCGAATGGTGCGGGCAAGTCCAGCTTCGTGCTCGGTGTGGCCGGTGTGATCGCACCGCTCGCCGGTTCGGTTCGGCTCGGCAACTTCGAACTGGTCGGCAAAGCGTCGCACGTCATCAGAGCCAACGGTTTAGCTGCGGTGCCAGAGGGTCACCGGGTGTTCACCGAGTTGACGGTGCACGACAACCTTCAGGTAGCCGGCAGCATGCACTCCAAGACTGCGGCCGCTGCAGCTGTCGACGAAGCGTTGGCTGTGTTCCCCGAGCTGGCTGAGCGGTTGTCGCAACGCGCCGGGACGCTGTCAGGTGGGCAACAACAGATGGTGGCCCTCGCTCAGGCGCTGGTGTGCCGGCCGGCGTTCTTGCTGGCCGATGAGCTCAGCCTCGGGCTGGCCCCGCTCGTGGTGAAGCGTCTCGTTGCAGCGGTAGCACAGATCGCGGCCGCTGGCACCGGCGTGTTGTTGATCGAGCAGTTCACCACCGTTGCCCTCGCGTTGGCCACCGATGCGGTGCTGATGGAACGCGGCCGCGTGCGCTGGTCGGGACCCGCACAGGAGCTGCAAGCTCAACCAGAACTGCTCCACGCGGCCTATCTGGCTGGATGACGACCGTGAAGATCGCCATCGTGGGCGGCGGTATCGGGGGCAGTGCGCTGGCGTTGTCGTTGCACGCCGCGGGCGTACGTGATGTCGAAGTGTTCGAGGCGTCGTCTGCGTTTATCGAGCTCGGCGTGGGGATCAACGTGTTGCCGCACGCCGTGCGCGAGCTCACCGAGTTGGGTATTTTCGACGAAGTGGCCGAGCGGGCGATCCACACCGGCGGGCTCATCTACTACGACCGGTTCGGTCAGCAGATCTGGGCCGAACCGCGTGGCCTCGCCGCCGGCTACAAGTGGCCACAACTGTCGATCCACCGCGGTGAGCTGTTCGGGATCATGGCCAGGGCGGCACAGGACCGGATCGGAGTCGATCGCTTTCATACCGGTGTGCGGATCAACGATCCCGATGAGTTGTCGGCCGACTTCGATGTTGTCGTCGCGTGCGATGGCATCCACTCGGCGGTGCGGTCGTGGATGGTGCCCGACGAAGGCCCGCCGTTGTGGAACGGCGTCACCATGTGGCGCGGAGTCAGCGCGATGCCACCGATCCTCGATGGGCGCACCATGGTGATGGCCGGGCGGTTGTGGCAACGGGTCGTGGTGTACCCGATCCGCGATCTGCCCGACGGTCGACAGCTGGTGAACTGGGTTGCCGAGGTGCGCAACGGCGACGGGCAGCCGATGCCGAAACAGGATTGGAACACAGCGGTGCCGGTGAGTGAGCCGCTCGCGTTTTTCGGTGATTTTTGCTTCGACTGGCTCGACGTGCCGGCCATGATCCGTGCAGCCGACGAGGTGCTCGCCTACCCGATGGCCGACCGCGACCCGCTCCCCACCTGGCGCCGCGGCCGGGTCACATTGCTCGGCGACGCAGCGCATCCGATGTACCCGGTTGGCTCCAACGGCGCGTCGCAGGCGATCATCGACGCGCGTATCCTCGCTCGCGAACTGGCCACCCAGCCCTCCGTCGATGCCGCGCTCGACAGCTACGAATCGACCCGCCGGCCAGCCACGAGTGCAATCGTGCTGGCCAATCGCCAGGCCGGTCCCGAGCAAAGCATGGAGATCGTCGCCGAGCGTGCCCCGAACGGCTTCGACAACCTCGACGACGTGATCAGCCAGGAAGAACTGCAAGCCATCTCGTCTCGCTACAAGGCCATCGCCGGCTTTGATCCCACCCTGCTCAACGACCGCGAGAGTTGGTCCGTAACCCCGCACTGAGCGCACCGATGGCCGGGGGAGCGGAACCGACGTGATCACACAGTTGTACGAGTCGTTGGTGTCGGGCGGTGGGGTCGGCGAACCACGAGAGGTCGGCTCCGACGCGATCCTCCGAACCCAGCTGCCCCACCCGAGTGCCGAGCGCGCACACGGGTGGGCGCTC
>JANOKQ010000334.1:0-3372 GCA_031419375.1 Acidimicrobiaceae bacterium | reverse complement strand
TGTCATGACCGAACCTCGAAATCTGGAATCGCCGGGGTATCGGCGAGTAGGCGTTTGGTGTACTCCTGTTGCGGGTCCGACAGCGTGGAGGCGGTGGACCCAAGTTCGACGATCACGCCATCGGCCATGACCGCCACCCGTTGGGCGACCGAGCGGACGAGGGGCAGGTTGTGGGTGACGAACAGCATGGCCAAACCGAGGTCGCGTTGCAGATCAACCAGCAGTTCAATGATCGTGGCCTGCACCAACACATCGAGTGCCGAGGTGACCTCATCGCAGATCAGGACCTGCGGTTCGCTGACGAGCGCGCGGGCGATGGCGACACGCTGGCGTTCGCCGCCGGAGAGTTGATCGGGAAACCGTGCACCGTACGTCGAGCTCAGCGAAACCCGCTCCAGCATCCGGTCGACCTCGCGGCTGATCTCGCGACGATCGACTCCGGCGATCGCCAGCGGACGTGCAATCGATTCAGCGACGCATCGCCGAGGGTGCAGCGAGCTGTACGGGTTCTGGAACACGTACTGGATTGACAACCGCTGCTGCACCGGACGATCGCGTGACGATCGCTGCAGTGGTTCGCCGCCGAGCAGCATTTCGCCGGTCCATTCACGATGAAGCCCGCCGATCGAACGCGACAGCGTGCTCTTTCCGGAGCCGGATTCGCCGACGAGGGCCACGCTTTCGCCGCGGGCGATGTCGAACGACACGTCGTGGACGACGACGTGGCCGGTGTAGCCCGCGCAGATCGAGCGGAGGCTGAGCGCGATATCGCCGTCGACCGAACCGGACGCGCCCGCAACTGCCCGACGGACCGTGCGCTCGGGCACGCTGAACGCGTGAAAGCAGCGGACCTCATGCGATCCGCTGTCGACAACCGGCCCGTCCGAGACCCCGCCCGATACGACGGTCACGTCGGGAAAGCTCTGACTGCACTGTGGCGTGGCCACTTCGCAACGTGGCGCGAACGCGCAGCCCACTGGGCGGTGGCCAGGGGCCGGGGCCCGCCCGCCGAGTCCGACCAGCTCGCGGTCGCTGCCCATCTCCGGCGCCGCGGCGACGAGGTACCGGGTGTACGGGTGGGCGGGGTTGGCGAAGATCTCCGCGGTGGTCCCTTGCTCGACGATTCGCCCGGCATACATCACCGCCACCCGGTCGGCGAGCGTGGCCACGACGGCGAGATCGTGGGTGACGTACAGCGCTGCCACCCCATGGCTGGCGGCGAGCGACCGAATGGTCTCGAGTACGTGTGCCTGCGTGCTGACATCGAGCCCGGTGGTGGGTTCGTCGAGCACGATCACCGCCGGACGCGTGGCAAAAGCCATCGCCAGTCCGACACGCTGTTGTTGGCCGCCCGACAGTTGGTGCGGGTAGCGGTTGAGGAAGTCCGGAATGCTGGGCAGCAGCACTTCGCTGAACACCTCTCGCACCCGGGCCTTCCGCTCGGCCTTGTTGGTGCCGAACCCGTGGGCCTCGAGTACCTCGTACACCTGCGGGCCGATCCGCAGCGCCGGGTTCAGCGCTGTTCCCGGATCTTGCGGGACGTAGCTGACCAGTCGACCGCGCGCCTGGCGTAGCGCCTTGCCGCGCAGCCCGATGATGTCCGTGCCCCCGATGCTGACTGTGCCGGAGTGGATGGCGACGCCTTTACGGGCGTGTCCGAGCACGGCCAACCCAACGGTTGTCTTGCCCGAACCGGATTCGCCGACCAACCCGAGCACTTCGCCGGGTGCGATGGTAAGCGTGATCTCATCGACGATGTCGTGCCCGCTTTGCGCGACATCGAGGCGAAGGTCGCGAATGGTGAGCGCGGCGCGGTGATCGCTCATGCGTCGGGCCGGCCGCGATCGATGCCGGCCACGGTGCGGGCCAAGCCATCGCTGATCAGGCCGGTGCCAATCGTCAGCAGGGCGATCGCGATTGCCGGCAGCACCGTGCCCCACGGTTGCACCGCCAACGCCACCCGGTTCTCCTGAACCATCAGGCCCCAATCGGCGGCGTTGCGTTCCGTGGCGAATCCGAGGAATCCGAGGCCGGCGATGATGCCGATCGAGTAGGTGAGACGCAGGTTGGCCTCGACCAACAGCGGCCCGGTGACGTTGGGCAGGAGCTCGCGGGTGATGATCCGGAACCGTGATTCACCCAGCGCTTCGGCGGCACCGATGAAGTCTCGCTCGACGACGGGCACTGCGGCCCCGCGGGTGATCCGAGCGATGCGAGGGATGGTGGTGAAGCCGACGATGGCGACGATCAGCCATGACTTCGGCCCCACGGTGGTGAGCGCGACCAATGCCAACAGCAACTGCGGGAAGGCCAACAGGATGTCCATGAATCGCATCAGCGCATCGTCGATCCGACCGCGGTTGTAGGCGGCGACGAGGCCGATCGCGGCACCGAAGAAGAAGCCGATCAGGGTGGCCAGCGAGGCGAGAAGCAGGATCGATCGACCGCCGTGGAGGAACCGCGACCACACGTCTTGACCGAAGTAGTCGGTGCCCAGCCAGGTACCCTCGACGTCGCTGAGATTGGCCGTGCCGACGAACTCGCCCGCCCCGTACGGCGCCACCCACGGCCCCACGATTGCGATCGCGACGAGCCCTGCCACCAACACCACACCGATCCGGGTGCGCCACAACTGCAACGCGGTACGCACGAGGCCCTGTTGCGCGACGACCGGACCGTCGGACCCGCCCGTCGGCACGGTCACCCCAGCTGCCATCGACGCGGCCGTCATTGCAACCTCGTGCGCAGGCGCGGGGTGACCAGGATCGTGGCGATGTCGGCGACCAGATTGCTGATCACATAGATGAGCGCGATGAACATCGCGATGAACTGCACCACCGGAGCGTTGGCCTCCGGTATCGCATCGCGCAGCGCGATGCCGACACCACGAAAGTTGAACAACGACTCGACGATGACCACTCCGCCGGCGAGGTAGGCGATGTTCAGCGCGATCACCTGCAGGGTCGGCCCGAGTGCGTTGGGGAAGCTGTGACGCCACAAGACCCTGCGTTCCGACAGCCCCTTGAGGCGGGCCATCTCGACGTAGTCGCTCTCCAGTACCTCGATCATCGCCGCGCGCATGGTCCGCCCGACGTGCGGCGTCACGGCGAGGACGAGGGTGAGTACGGGCAGCACCAAACCGTCGAGGTCTGACCACGGAGGCTCGCCGGGACGGATTCGGCTGACCGATGGGACGATGTGCCACACGTTGGTGGCAAGGATCACCGTGAGCAGCGCGCCGACGACGAACTCGGGCATCGCCGCAAGGACCAGCAGTTGGTTCGACATCACCCGGTCGAACCACTTGTCACGGCGCAACGCCGCGTACGCGCCGACGAACAGCGACAACGGCACCGAGATCGCGGCCGACAC
>JANOKQ010000333.1:0-6308 GCA_031419375.1 Acidimicrobiaceae bacterium | reverse complement strand
TAACCCTCTGGCGCGCGTCGGTATTCGCCGAAATAACCGGCACAAACAGCGCACATTCCTTAATTTGTTTGCGAATCGATGCATCCCACGCGTCACCTCCACGCAGCTCCGACTGATCAAACCACACCTCAAGACCCGCCGCGCGCAGGGCGTCACAGATGCGCCGTGCGGCGTCGGCGACTTGGGAGGCATAGGAGAGGAAAATCGCTGCGCTCGTTTTCACGATACATCCACCACATGAAGCCCCGCTCTGCGCGCCGCACTGAGTTGTCGCTGGTCAGCAGAGACGAATTTGTCTGACGCTGAGGCGAGTGCACACGCGACATGCAGCGCGGCCATTGTCCGCAGTGGATGTGCTTCCAGCAGGGACGTGGTTGCGACCAGGACGCCTGCATCGAGTTGGCATACATGGGCGTTAGCCAGATCAGCGGTGGCGCGGCTCTTGAGTTTGCGGTGCACATCTTCTGGGACATGACGGATCTGCAGCATGGTCATGCGCTCAGCCTACTTGCATGTGATGCACATGCAAGTAGGCGAGCCGGCCTGGCGGAAGGGGTGGGATTCGAACCCACGGAGACCCGGAAGACCTCAACAGTTTTCGAGACTGTCCCATTCGTCCACTCTGGCACCCTTCCGGGGCGCGAGGTTAGCGGCCAGGCGGTCGCTTAACCCTGCAAGTACGTGGATGAAACCCTGCGAATACGTCGGCGTCACCGCGCATCCGCTGAGATTGCGGTCAAGACCGTCCGACGATCGGTCGATGATTGTGGTGATGAACGAGCCACTCTTCCATTGCACCGAGTCCCGCTCGACGTGTCGGCTGCTGCAACTCGAGGACTCCGGTCCCCGGCCAGTGTGGGCGGTGCTCGACGGCGCGATTGCTCGTCGCTTCACCGGCGAGGTGACGATTCACCTCGATCCTGTGGTGCGCGCCTACTTTCAGGACGGCCACGTCTACTTCGCCGAACGTGACGGGGACGCGCCCCTGGCCGAGCGGCTCTTACAACTCGGCGTCGTCACCGAGGACGACCTTCGCAAAGGCATGATCAGCCTCGGGGTGATTGCGCACCTGGGTCGCCTCTTCGACCGCGTCCCGACGGTCGAGCGCGACCAGGTGGAGCTGGCGCTCGAAGTGATGACCGGCCAGCTTCTCGGAGTGGTCGGCAACCACACGATCACCGACACAACGGTGGCCACGTACCGGCATCACTCGAGCGGTGTCAACCGCTGGCTGCGCACCTCTGCGGTCCTCCCGTCGGTGGCCAGGGTGCTTGGCGACCGCCCCGTCGGCCGGGTGCTCTCGAGTGGGGCCAACGACACGGTGGAGATGGCGGCGCTCGACCGGTCGATCATTGCCGACTACGAGGCGGCCACCGCGGCCGACGCGCTGGCCGCGACCTTTGGAACCGCTCCCGCCGAGGAGCCAACGCCGGTGAAGCGGGCCCAGGATCATGTGGTGGTCTCGGTCGCCCGACCGGAGTCGAGGTTCGGCACTGATTTGCCAACGATGCAGGTCGCGACCACCGACGACGAATGGCTGACGATCACCGAATCGCCGACCTACTACCGTGAGGACGAACCGCCCTCCGAGTTGGCCCGACCAGCGCAGCGAGGCAACCCGCCCCTGCCGGCACCATCAGTCGTGGCCACGCCGGCGCCCGCACAAGTCGACGTGGCCACGCCAGCACCGGCGCCAGCTCCGTTACTAGCTCCAGCACCACCACCCTCACCACCAGCACCAGCACCAGCACCGGCGGCCGTGCCGGTACCCGACGCGGCGCCGGCACCGGTCCACGTGCGCGTTGATCCGGCCACCCCCGCACCCGAGGGTCCTGCGAGGGTCATGCTTCGACAGACGATCTTCGAACCTCTGCGCGCCCCCGAGCCAACGCCAGGACCACCGCCAGAGGCGCCCGCCGCGCACCCCATGCCGGCCCTCAGTGTTGCCGCAGCTCCAACGATCGACCCCGACACTGATCCGACCGCTGATCGAACTTCCGCAGTAGCACCGATCAAGTTCGATCTCGCTCGAGTGATCGATGCGGTGGCCCGCGAGAGCGGCGCCATTGAGGTCCCCGTGACCGACGACGACGACATCGAGGAAAGCGTACGCATCGCCGTGCGCGAGGCGTTGGCAGAGATCACTGCGGCCACGCGTCCGCGGGTCGTGCACACACTGTCGCCAATCGCGTTCGAGCGGGCGCTGGAGTCGGCCACCGGAACCGATCCCGGCAGGAACGGAACCATCCTCAGCCCTGAACGACTCGACCCGCGCACCGACCTTCCCGTGTGGTTGAGTGGGCCCCCATCCGTCACCGTGCCCGTCATCTCGGTCACGGTGCCCACCAGCGACTAATCGGGCCGAACCGGGCCGGGCGCGCGGCGGACCCTGAAGAACTCCCGGAGCAACTCCCCCGCGGCGACGGCGCCCACGCCGGAACTGACGGCGCAGCGATGGTTCAGGCGCGGGTCGTCGGCAATCCTGAACAGGCTGCGCACCGCTCCAGCCTTCGGATCGGCCGCACCGAACACCACCCGGCCGACACGGCCGTTGACGATTGCGCCGGCGCACATGGCGCACGGCTCGAGGGTGACGTACAGCGTGCAATCGTCGAGGCGCCATTGCCCGACGACGGCGGCGGCATCGCGAAGCGCAAGCACCTCCGCGTGCGCAGTGGGATCGCCGGTGAGCTCGCGTTCGTTGTGGCGGGCGGCAATGATTGCGCCGTCGCGTACGACGACCGCTCCAACCGGGACATCGCCGTGCAACGTGGCGGCGCGGGCCTCGCTGAGCGCCTCGCGCATCATCGCCGCATCGGCATCAACCGGGACATCTACGAAGGGCCGGTCCATGGCCGGAGTTTCGCAGGTTGCGCTGACGATTCGCAGCGCGCCGCCGAGTATGGGCGCTCCGCTGAGGAGGAGCACCGCCACCTGCTACGCGCTGCGCTGCGCTCGGACGGCCTACTCAACCGCCTCGCCGTTATGCCGCCTGGTGGTTCCGACACCGATTTCGACTGAATCCGCGGCGACCCGCGTGACGTCGATCTGTGAGCGGCTTCCTGCTCGACACCAACGTGGTGTCCGAGATGCGCAAAGGTACGCGGGCCGACCTGTACCTGCGTCGCTGGTTCAGCGATCACACCGATGCAGAGCTCTGGCTGTCGGTGCTCGTCGTCGGCGAGTTGCGCAGAGGTATCGAGCTGATCAGGCGCCGCGACGAATCTGCAGCGACGGCGCTGCAGGCGTGGCTCGAATCGATGTTGCGGGACTTCTCCGACCGCGTCCTGCCCGTGACAATCGCGATCAGCCAGCGATGGGCGCTCATCTCGGTACCCGACCCGGTTCCGGTGGTCGATGGATTGCTGGCGGCGACAGCAATCGAACATGGACTCGCCCTGGTGACTCGAAACACCGGCGATGTGATGCGCACGGGGGTCGAGCACGTCGACCCGTTCACACCACCGTGAACCGGTCCCACGAACCGACTGTCAGGGCGGAGGGGTCAGAGCGGAGGGGTGGGATTCGAACCCGAGTGAGTGGTGGTCGCTGATCACGCGAGAGCCGGACGCAGGTCCTCCACGTCGCACGGGCGGTCGGCAAGGTCGAGTATTTCGGGGTCTCCCGTGAGGAGCGCGAGACCGTGCGCGGCGGCAGTGGCAACCGCGAAGCAGTCGCCGAGTGCGATTGCCGCCCTCGCCTTCAAACGGGCGGCCTCGATCATGCGGGCCGTGCCTGGCAGATCCGGAGCAAGCGCGGCGCGCATCTCGCGCAACGTCTCGTCGGCTGCTGACCTCCCGTGATCACGTTCGACCCGGTCGTAGACCTCGACCAAGTTCACCCAGCTCACGACAGGACGCGTGACCACCACCTGCTCGAGCCGGGAGAACGCCGGTTCCTCACCATCCAGCCATGAGCGGGACCAGATGCGAGAGCGGAGGGGGTGGGATTCGAACCCACGGAGGGTTGCCCCTCACACGCTTTCCAAGCGTGCCGATTCGGCCGCTCTCGCACCCCTCCTGGTGTTGCAACTCGTGGCACGCACATCGCGGCGGGCCAAGGGCTGCATTGGAGGAGGGCAGGTTAGCGTCCCGCCCGACGATCCTGCAGGCGATCGCGCAGGCCGATCCAACAGCGCGATTCCCGCAGGCCGATACGGTATCGTGACGGCTGCGCCCGCTGGGTGAGGTGACGGTCGGGTTCTGTGCGACGGGTAGCCGGGAATCAGGTCAGGCCCGGGAGGGAGCAGCCTTCAACGGTGTCGCTCGTGTGCCGCAGGTCGCCTGGCCGTCACCTCACTCAGCGGGCACCGCGCTCATAGGCCTCCGAACTCAGCTGCACGGGTGTTATGCGGTTCGCCGCGCCAGCTCCGCTGCTCGGCGCCACAGGCCGGGGGCGCCCAGCTCAGCCGCCACATGCTCGAACGCAGCGGTCGGGCCGGTCCAGCGCCACGAGTCGACGCTGCCCACCTCCACGTCGGTTTCGATCGTGGCGATTCGGCGGAACAGCAAGGCCAGGGCAAGGTTGTCACGCAAGGTGACGGCCAACTTGTCGGCGCCACGCAGGCCCGGAACGGTCCAGTCCTTCGACGACGCCGGTATTGCCTCGATCGTGCCGAACACGGCGAGCACCGCGGAGGCACTCTTGGCACCCCATCCCGCAAGCCCGGGGTACCCGTCGGCGGTGTCGCCGACCAGCGCGAGGTAGTCGGCTATCGACTCCGGCGGCACACCGAACTTGGCGATCACCGCGTCCCGATCGATCACCTCCCGTTTGCGGCGGTCGTACTGCACGACACGGGTACCGCGCACGCACTGGCCGAGGTCCTTGTCGGGAGTGATGATCTGCACCACACCCACGCGGCTGTCTGCTTCGGCCACAGCCGCCGCCGCACCGAGTGCGTCGTCGGCCTCGTGCTCCACCATTGCCCACACCGTGAACCCGGCAGCAGCCAGCGCTGCCTCCATCACCGGGATCTGCGTCAGCAGTTCGGGCAGCATGCCCTCGCTGGTCTTGTACCCGGCCCACAGCTCGTTACGGAAGCTTTCGATGACGTGATCGGATGCAACAGCGACGTGCGTGGCCCCCTCGGCGACCAGTTGCAGCGTGGAAGCGACCACTCCCGCGGTGGCGGCGAAGGGCCCGGAATCGTCGTGGCGGGCGGCTTGCCCGAAGTGCTGGCGAAACAACTCGTAGGTGCCGTCGACGAGGTGGATGTCCATAGCGACGAACGTACCGCGTCCGAACAATCTGATCGACGTCTCAAGATCTCGGCAACTTGCGCCGATAGATCAACTGTGACGGTGGACCCCAGCGAACAACATGCCGCGCCGACGGAGATGGAGACGATCACGGCGACGATTCTGACCGCCGTTGAGCGACAACTGACCAGGTACTTCTCGGCGATGTCGCAGCAGGCCGACGCGGCCAAGCAGACCGCCGAACGGTCGCGTGAGGAACTTCGCAACGAGCTGGCATTGAGGTTGCCTTCGCTGCAAGCGGCGATCGACCAGCACGGTGCTGCGCTCGACAGCCACCGCGGTTTGGTGGAGTCGCAGCGGGTTGCCAACGATGGGTACCAGCAGGCGTTGCAGACAGCACTCGAGGAGCGATTGTCCGAGTTCGCCAACCACCAGCACTGGCGGATGAACGACCTGGAGGACAAGATCGCTGCGGTCCGCGGCGTCGATGCCGAGACCATGATCGAGATCCGCCAAGTGGTGCGCGACGACATGGACAAAGCCTTCGGTGGGATCAACATCCGCCTCGACGACTTTGCGGTCGCACACAAGCGCTTCGACGATCAGTCGAGCTCGCTCGTGCATCACGTGAACGAGACGATCACCAACCTGTCGGACCGGATGGACGAGGGCGACCAGCAGATCGCTGCCGCCGTCGACGACCGCATCGGCACGTTCGAAGCAGAGATCGGTGCGTCACTCGAGAACTTCGCCGGCCAGGTGAACGAACACGCCAACACCTTGTTGTCCAAGCTCGAATCCTCCGAGACGCGATCGATCGATCGGCTGCTGGAGCTCGAGGCGCGTACGCGTGAGGAGCAGGGCACCAAGATCGCCAACGTCGAGGCCACCATCGGCCGCGTCGGCAGCGGGTTCGACGATGCGATGATCGCCGTCAACCAGCGCCTGCTCGGTGTGGAGAATCAGCTGTACGACTTCGACGAGCGGGTCGGTGAGATGGCCGAGCGACTCGCACGCGTGGACGAGAACGTTCTCGACGAGGTGCGCAAAGAGATGTCGGCCGCCATCGGCGAGGCAACCCTGGTGCGGATCGAGCTCGACCGGGTG
>JANOKQ010000332.1:0-8192 GCA_031419375.1 Acidimicrobiaceae bacterium | reverse complement strand
CTCGATCGGTGGTGCACCGGGTACGAACCTCGTGATGATCATCGCCCACCCGTGTGCGATGCGATCGGGGCCACACCTCAGTCCGAGCGTGCTCGGAGCGGCCGTTCGACCTCACCCGGCGGAGGCACCCACCCGTTGGGCTGACGGTTTCTTCAACCGCATGCCGTTGCCCGACCTTGATGGCGACGGTGGCGCGTTTCACGCCGCCTGGTTGGAGCAGATTGGCCTCGTTCCTACCGAGGACCTGCAGAACGGCGAGCGGATCGCGTGCCTGTCGACGATCGGAGTCAACATTCTGCAGCAGCGACTCGTCTTCTACCTCACACGTTTGGAGGTCGAAACCTCCGTTCTGTGGGAGGCCTTCTCGCACACATATGAGGAGTCCGATCTCCTCGAGGAGTGGGTGGAATCATTGCACGACTCCGAGCCGACACCGACCGAGAGCTTCGTGTCGTGGATACGTGAAGGCTCGCCGACGCGTCAGGACCGGCTGAGAGACGCGCAGTATCGCTCGCAGATACGCGCCGAACTCCGTTCCGAAATACACCGACGGGCCGCCGCGCAGAACCAGTAGTCACGCTGGCTCCTTACCGGTAGTCGCGCGGGGCGGGTGTCGGCGAGGTAGTCGCCGTGAGGGTCGATGATCGACACCCCGAGCGCGCCGTTGCTCCGGCGTGACACGACGAGGAAGTCGACCTGCAGGGAGCCCCATCCGTCGTTGTCGTCTTGGTAGGCAATATGCAACGAGGCGGGAGTCGGACGTGCGGGGTTTCTATACCAGGCGACGAAGGTCGGGCGGGCAGCCTCTGTCTCCAGCACGGCGCGTTCCCACGTGTTCAACTCGGCCGGGAAAAGGCCACCGGCGTCGGCGTAGAGATGGTCGGCGTAGGTGGGCAGCTCATCGCCGCTTGCCTTTCGTGTTGCGGCGGTCAGGTTCTGGCGAAATCGATGGTGACACCCGGCCGGTCATTCCGTCACGATCCGTCCGAACACCACAGGCGGTGGGGGTCGCGTCGAGTTCGCCGAACACTGCGTTCCACTGCCCGCTCCGCAAGCGGTGCACCACCTCGACGGCTGGCCATTCGGTCAGCGTCTACCCGAAATAGGAGATACTGCGGCGGGCCGAGACCGCTCGGGTACACCGCGATGTCGCGCAGATCGATCTGAGACTCGTGCAGGACGATCTCAGCAAGGACGTCAACGCGGCCTCTGCGCGCAAAGCGATCAGTCCGCCCAGAGCGTCGAGACGGGGAGGGCCCAGATGCGCTCTCCGAGCGGGACCACCCGGTCGCCGAGGTAGAACACGACACCGGCGACAAACCGTTCTCCGAGCTTGTTACGGAGTCCTTGGAGGTGCTTCACGTCGCCTGGCGACACGGTCGATGATGCCTTCACCTCGACGCCGGCGATGCTGCCGTTGTCGTCTTCGACGATCAGATCGACCTCGGCGCCGTTGCGGTCCCGCCAGTGACGAATCGTCGGCTGCCGATCGGACCATCCGCGCTGTTTGACCAGTTCCATCGTCACGAACGACTCGAGCAGCGGCGCTGTCAGCGGGCTTGTGGGCGTGCCGAGGCCATCGACGTTTCGACCCAGCAGCCCGCACGCGAGGCCCGTATCGGCGATCACCACTTTCGGATGGCGTTTCTCTCGGCTTGTCAGACTTGGCGTCCACGCCCTGACCCTCACCACGAACCCGACGAGCTCCAACAACCCCACATATCGGCTCACCGTGTCCGCGCTCATCCGGGCGTCGCCGGCGAGTCGGGCGGTCACTGTCTCGCCGGAGGTGTTCGCCGCGAGCAGGCGCAACAGCTTCGGCAGTTCGTCGGCCTGTGTGATCGCCGATGCCTCGATGATGTCTCGCTCGACGACGGTTCGTACGTAGTTCCGATACCAACGCGCCGCCTGCGCCGGCGAGGCCCCGACGAGTTCGGGATAGCCACCCATCACCAGCCGATCGAACAACACACGACGATCAACCAGTTCGAATCTTCGACGGGCCAGCTGATCGGGATCGGTCAGCAGCACGTCGAGGAACGTCTCGCGCACCCCCACCAGCTCACCCTGCGACAACGGCCACAGATCCAGGATCTCGGCGCGACCAGCCAACGATTCCGACAGCTGCGGCACCGACAGGAACCTGGTCGACCCGGCGAGCACGAACTGGCCACGATCGTTACGGCGATCCACGATCGACTTGACCGCCAGCACCACATCGTTGCCACCGCGCTGCACCTCATCGATCGCCATCGGCGAACTTCCCTGCTCGACGAACCCGTGTGGGTCCAGCCGGGCCGCCGCGCGGACAGACTCGTCATCGAGACTCCAATAGCTGCCGGCACCCTCGACCAACTGCTTCGCCAAGGTCGTCTTGCCCGACTGGCGCGGACCGTTGATCACCGTCACCCGGAACCCACGCAACGATTCCTCGGCCACACGCAGCAGATGACGCTTGATCACGCGGAAATGCTACCGCGAAACGCTGGATCTGGATGCGTGAAACGCTGCCTCTGTTCACGAGGAACGCTGGACCGCCGTCATCGCTGCCGCAAGCCGTCGACGCCATTCGACCGAGCACTTGTCGGCCTGCACGCTGACCAGCGTGGTTTGGTCAAGGGGGAGCACGCCGTCAAGTTGTTCGAGCATCTGCTTGTCCTCCGCCCCAATGGCGAGGTCGAAGCGAATGATCTCCTCCGCCGACACGGAGAAGTCGTCGTTGCGCCACACCACGAACGTGAAGTACGAGGTGACGTCGTCGAGAGGAGTCGAGAGCAGCAACAAAATGTGCTCCAGCCCTGTGTGGTAGGCGATCGTGCTGCGCACATCGAACGGGAGGTGGAACCCGGAGCTCATCGAACGCTCGACCACGTCGACAGACTGGCCGCTGGCCAAGGTGCCGAGCGCCTTGTTGTCGGCGCGCACCGAATACCGGTAGCCGAACCAGCCGGAGTCCAGCTCCTCGAGCGCGACCTTCGGAACCTGGGTTTCCTGCCTCCTGCCGAACGTGCCGGCATGCACCCAGGGAAAGTGAGCGATATCCAGGAAATTGTCCGTCATTCGCGTTGCCGACGTCTGCCACACGTCGACGGGAGTGTTGATGCGCCGGAAGCTCGGATCAGCATCCTGCGGGATCAACGGCAGGTCACCCGACGGTGTGCCGATGCATAACCACACGAGGCCGTACTTCTCGGTGCACTCGAACGTCGCCAGGTGCGCCCGCGGAGGGGGCGGCACGTTCTCCGACGCGGACGGCACATCGACACAGCGGCCGTCGTCACCGAACGACCAACCGTGGTACGGGCACACCAGGCATCCGTCGTCGCCGAGGTGGCCTGCCGACAACGGTGCCTCACGATGCGGGCAACGGTCGGGGGCGGCCACCACGTGCCCGTCCGGGCTGCGGTAGACCACCGCCTTGACGCCGAGCAGTGTCACAGACCTCGGCCCGGCCGCGACATCGATGCCACGAGCGACTGCATACCAGGCGTTGCGAAGCGTTTCGTTGGAGGAAAGAACGTCGGAGGACATGCTGTGGCAACCTTTGCTGATGGGGCACGAGGCCGGCTTGTTGGTGAGGGGTGGCGACGTCGTCACGATGGATGCCGCGCGAACCGTGTTGCGTGACGGGGCTGTCCTGGTGAAAGGCTCCACCATCGCTGCCCTCGGCAAGTTCAGCGACTTGCAGCGGGAGAACCCGGAGGCCGTGATCATCGGCGATGCCGATGGGGTCGTCACACCCGGCTACATCAACGCCCACCAGCACCTGACCGGCGACAGGTTGGTGCACTCGTGCATTCCTGACGCGATCGATTCGCAGGAGGCGATCTTCGGCTGGGCGGTGCCGGTGCACGGCGCACACACCGGCGACGACGACGAACTGTCCGCGATGTTGGCCTCGATCGAAGCAGTGATGAATGGCATCACCTGCACCATCGAGGCCGGCACGGTCGCTCACCCACTCCGGGTTGCAGCGGGCGTCCGCCGGGTCGGCATGCGCGCATCGATCGGCCAGTGGGGCTGGGACGTCGACGGCTTGCCGTTCGCCGCGCCCGCAACGGAAGTGCTCGCCCGGCACGTCGCACTGCTCGATGCACTGCCAGCGGGAGACCTGGTGGAAGCATGGGTAACTCTGGTGGGCCACGACCTGATGAGCGACGAGCTGGTGGCTGGGGCAAGCGACCTCGCCCGAGCGAGGGGAGTCGGCCTCACGTTCCACATGTCGCCGCACAGCGGCGACCCGGCGAGCTATCTCGCGCGCACCGGGCGCCGGCCGTTCGTGCATCTCGACAGGCTTGATGCGCTCGGGCCCCACGTGCTGGTGGCGCACGCCGTGCACCTCGACGACGAGGAACTGGACGTGGTGGTGCGCACCGACACGGCCGTCGCGTCCTGCCCGTGGGCGTACCTGCGCCTCGCCCAGGGCTTCACCGCGGCGGGACGACACGGTGAGCTGGTGGCCCGTGGAACACGCATCGCCTTGGGCTGCGACTCGGAGAACGCTGGGGATGCGGTCGATGTCCTCCGTGCCGCAACACTGTTCGTGGGGCTCGCCCGCGACCTGGCGTGTGATCCGTTCAGCCTCACGGCCCACGACGGCTTGGCACTGGCCACCATCGCAGGCGCTGCGGCGATCGGCAAGCAGCACCAGATCGGATCGCTGGAACTTGGAAAGCAGGCCGACATCGTGGTGCACGACACGACCGGGCCGCAATGGCTGCCGCGCAGTCAGGATGTCGTACTGCAGCTCATCTGGGCGTCGGATGGTCGCTCGGTGAGCGATGTGGTGATCGCGGGGCAGCCGGTGGTGCGCGGTGGCAAGTGTGTGACGGTGGATGTCGACGCGTTGCGTATCGAAGCCCGATCCCGGCGTGATCACTTCCTCGCTGCGCATGGGTGAATCGTAACCTACTTGACGAGTTCGATGGTCAGACCATCAGTCCATGTTTGCTATGGTGGCTCCGTGCAACCGAACACTTTGATCTTCGTCGACTTCCCGTCCGATGACGTGGAGGCCTGTGCTCGCTTCTACCACGACGTGCTCGGGTGGGAGGTTGAGGGGCGACCGGCCGGCGTGTTCCACCGCGGCGTGCCCGGTGGCTTCTTCCCGCTCGGGGACGGTTCATCGTCGACCGTCGGCAACCTCCACGTCGGGTTCAACGACGTGGCGAACTGCCGGCCCCACCCGGATCCTGCAGGTGTGGAGCCTCGCCACCTGAGCCGCAGCGGGCGTGGGGTGCGCGTGTGGATCCTGGTCAGCGACGAGGACAACGAGGATGCAATCCTGGAACGTGCCGAACAGCACGGCGCAACGATCCTGTGGCGTCACCACTTCTGGGCCGAGTTCAACGGTTTCAATGGTGCGTTCGAGGACCCGTGGGGCACCACCGTGTTGTTGTGGAGCAAGGGCGGCGACCACCCCGAGATCATGGAGGGATACACCAGTGAGTGACACCGATCAACAACGCATGCGGCCGACGTCGGTGCGCTGGACGCACATCGCGCTGCCATCGACGAACATGGACGCGTCGATCGCGTGGTACGAGAGCTACACGCCATTGCGGCTGCTGGATCGACGCGAAGACGCCGACGGCTACGGTGCATGGCTGGGTCACCCCGATCAGGGCGACAAGCCGTTCATCCTGGTGCTGGTGAGCTTCTTCAGGGACCAGCACAAGGGACAGCAGCCGATCATGGCCCCGTTCGCCCACATCGGCATGGAGATGCCCTCGAAGGCCGATGTCGACGCGATTGCCGAGAAGGGCCGCGCCGATGGTTGCCTCGTGTGGGAACCGCAATGGATGCCCGAGCCCATCGGCTACATCTGCGCCTGCACCGATCCCGACGGAAACATGATCGAGTTCTCCTTCGACCAAGGCGTCTATGAAAAGGCTCAAGAAGTTTGGGGTAGATGAGCCCCGCGCAGGTGTGTGCGGCCTACCTCGCCGCCTTCGGTAGCGGCAACCCCGACAACGTGACCGCACTGGTCACCGACGGCTTCGTCAACGAGCACACCGCGGCCCTTGGCAGCGGATGTACCGGCAAGACCGAATACGCGCGGCGGGTGCCGGGCTTCCTCGCCTCGATGCCAGGGTTGCGCTACGACGTCGAGGACATCATCGCCGATGGCGATCGGGTTGCCGCCGCCTACATGCTCCACACACACGTCAACGGTCGCGATGTCGCGGTGCGCGGCATGATGCGGTTCCGCGTCGAGGGTGACCTGATCGCCCATCGCACCGACTACTGGGACAGCCTCGTGTTCCAACAGCAAGCCGGCCTCGCATGAACAACAACACCCCGCTCCCCGCACGGGTTCTGGGTCACAGCGGTATCACGGTCAGCGGTCTCGCCTTCGGCGCGATGATGTTCGGGCGCTGGGGCAACACCGACGTCAACGAATGCCACCGGATGGTCCATCGTGCGCTCGAGGCCGGCATCACACTGTTCGACACGGCGGACATGTACGACGACGGTGCCTCGGAGACGATCCTCGGCGAGGCACTGCTCGGACATCGCGACGGCGTGGTCCTGGCCACGAAGGTCGGGAACCCGATGGGCGATGATCGGCAGCGCAGCGGCTTGTCGAAGCGCTGGATCGTGCAGGCCTGCGAGGACAGCCTGCGCCGCCTACAGGTGGACTACATCGACCTGTACCAGATGCACCGACCGGACCCGGCCACACCGATCGACGAGACACTCGCCGCATTCGACGAGTTGGTCCGCTCGGGCAAGGTTCGCGCCATCGGCACCTCCACGTTCTCATCAGCTCAGATCGACGAAGTGCAGCGGCGCGCCAGCGACCTCGGCATGGCGCCGCCCACGAGCGAACAACCGCCATACTCGCTGCTCGCGCGCGGCATCGAGCGTGAGGTGCTGCCCACCTGCAGTCGTCACGCCCTGGGGTTGATCGTATGGGCTCCGCTCAACGGCGGATGGTTGACCGGTAAGTACCAGGGCGAGGTCGGCGACGCAGCCTCGCGTGCCGTGCGCCAACCGGATCACTTCGATCACGGACAGGACGCCATTCGCGCCGAGAAGCACGCGCTCATCGAGGCGCTCAGCCACATCGCCTCCTCCGCGGGGATGTCGCTCAAGCAACTCGCTCTCGCCTTCGTGCTCGATGATCCGCGCATCACCGCCGCCATCATCGGCCCGCGCACGCTCGCTCAACTCGACGATCTGGTCACGCTCGGCCCGCTCGTGTTGCCGGCCGGTGTCCGCGAGGCGATCGATGCGGTGGTGGAACCCGGCCGCAACGTCAATCCGGCCGACGCTGGCTGAGCACCGGCTGAGAGCCCTCAGAGCATCGGGAACTTCGCCTTGTCGGGGAGGCCCGATCGGGCGGTGATCGACTCGCCCATCCGCTGCGCATCAGCCCACAGCCGATCCTCGTCGATGGTGATGCAATGCCCGTCCTCCACCACCACCTCGCCGTCGACCACCACCGTGTGCACGCCGCGACCGTCGGCCGACCACACGAGCTGGTTCATCACGTTGAGCAGCGGCCGCCATTCGGGCCGGTCGGTGTCGTGCAGCACGATGTCCGCCTTGCGGCCCGGCATCAGGGCACCGATCTCCGCCTCCATCAGCATCGTGCGGGCTCCGCCGAGAGTCGCCATCTCGTAGGCCTGCTCGGCGGGGAACATCTGTGGGTCCACTCGGGCGTCCTTGAACAGGCCGGCAACGAGGTACGTGGCCCGCATCAAGTCGCTGTAGTTCGATGCGTTGTTGCCATCGGTGCCGATGGAGACGTTCACGCCGCGTTGGACCATCTCAGGGAACTTGCCGACCTGGGTCACGCCGTAGCTGACCTTGAGCGCGGTAGTCGGACAGTGCACCACGCTGGCGCCGGACGCGACGATGGCCGCGAGTTCGGCATCGTCGATGCGTACGACATGGGTTATTGCGACGTTGCGGTCGAGTACGCCGATGTCGGCCAGGTGCACCATGGGTCGCTGGCCGAACTCGGCGATGAAGCCGTCAGGGTCGAGCTGGGCGGGTGACATGTGGAACGACATGCCCACCCGGTGCTCGTCAGCGAGCGCTTTGGCGGCTTTCCACAACGGGTCGCTGCAGGTGGTGTGCCCGACCAGGATGCTCCAGGCGCCGATGCGGCCACCCGCGTGCGAGCGATGCTCGGTGAGCTGGTGTTCGAGAAAGGCGATCGCCGCATCGGTGCTCTGGCGGTA
>JANOKQ010000331.1:0-1740 GCA_031419375.1 Acidimicrobiaceae bacterium | reverse complement strand
GAGGGCGTCACGCTCGCTTGACGCGAGCGCGTTCACCCCGATCCGGCGAACCAGCGGCGAACCCAGCGGCGAAACCAGCGACGAACCCAGAGACGAAAAAGGAAGGACCAGTCATGTCCACTGCCAGTGTTGCCGACCCGGCGTATCGACCAACCGACGACCGGCTGCAAACCGAGTACCTGTTCGTGCTCCCTCGCGGATATGTCGACGACAGCGGCACGGTGCATCGCAACGGGGTGATGCGCCTGGCGACGGCCAAGGACGAGATCCTGCCGTTGCGCGACCCGCGGGTGCGCGACAACGAGGCGTACCTCACGGTGCTCCTCCTAGCTCGTGTCGTCGTGAAGCTCGGCGAGGTGGAGTCGGTGCATCCCGGTGTGATCGAGCGGCTCTTCGCCACCGACCTGGCGTTCCTGCAGGACCTGTACCGCCGTGTGAACTCCGAGGGCCACACCCACGCAGCCGTCACCTGCCCCTCGTGCGGGGCCGACTTCGAGGTGGACGTCGCCGGTGATCGCCCGGGGGAATCCTGACGTACGCGGCTGACCGCCTGCTCGAGGAGGTCGCGTACGTGAGCTACTACTTCCACTGGGACCTCGACCGGATCCTCGATCTCGAGCATCCGGTTCGCCAGCAGTTCATCGAGCAGATCTCGGCGATCAACCGCCGGATGAGCGACGGCAACTGACCATGAACATCTGGTCGTTGCGCCGCCGAAGCCGAGTACCAGCCGGAGGTGAACCCGGCGCAGCACCTTCGCCGAGCCCGGTTCCCGCTGCGGTGCCACGTGCCGCGGCGGCTCCAGTCCAACGGCCTGCCGACGACTGGAACCGGCTGCCCGTGCTTGCCACCACGAGTGGGCCGCCGCCGCTGGTGGCACCACTGAGCCGCATCGCCGCCGGGCTCACATCGAAGGCAGGCAGCGTTCTGACCCTGGCCACACTCGGTCATCAGCGGCGCTCGGACGCGCCGACCGGTGTGATCGGCGGAGCGGTCATCCCGAGCGCGGCGGCTGTGAACGGCGGCCGGACCACCGGCTCGAACCTGGAACTGCGGATGCCGTCGATCCACCGTGGCGGCGCAGAGACCGCCACGCTGCGGTGGGCTCAAACCGCGGCCGCAGTGCAACCGTCGGCGTCAGCACCGTCGCACGCTCGGTCGGCGACCTCGTCCGACAACCACCGGGCTGAGCACGGGGTACAAGCACCTACCTCCTCACCACTGCCCACCTCCTCACCCCTGCCCGCCGCGGCGGGCCCTCGCCATCTGGCCGCTTCGCCGCCCCGGGTGGCGCGCAGATCCGTGGAGACACCGGCGTTGCCCGTTGTCGCGGCCGCGCGACCGCTGTCGCCGGCGCTCGGCGCTGCGGCAGGCACCACCGCCGTCGTCAGAGCCGGCACTCCTGCGAGCGCAGCGACACCCCACCCAACTCGGACCGCGGACGCTGCCGCGTCACCGCCGCCCGATGCAGCCAATCCAGCCCCGCTGGCCAATGCCCGCACCATTCATCGCCGACGTGTCGGCGAGCCGCTCACGCACCGGCCATCGACGATGGTCGGCGCCGTCACCCCGGTCGGTGAACTACCGCCGATGATGGGCGCATCACACGTGTCCGGTCGTACCCCACCCACGACGGGCACTCAGTCCGGGATGACGTCGGGCACTACCCGCTCCCCTGCTCCACCCACGCCGATCGCGCGATCCGTGGTCACCCGCGACACGATGCCGCTGCGCGAGTTG
>JANOKQ010000330.1:0-1576 GCA_031419375.1 Acidimicrobiaceae bacterium | reverse complement strand
GCAGGCCCTGGGCCGAGAACAGCGCCCGCAGCGCGCCGATATCGCGCAGGCTCTCGTTCGAGCTGCGACCGTTGCGCCGGGCGCCCTGCGCAATCACGATCTTCGCGACCGCCGGCGCAAGCGCCTCGCCGACGATATTGCCGGCCACGCCCTGCAGGCGGGCACGGAGGTAGTCGAGCACGAGCAGCAGCGCGAGGCCGATGCCCACGCCGATCATCAGCACCAGCAGCGTCTGCCCGCTCTGGCTCGAAAGCACCCGGTCGAAGACCTGGAGCATGAAGAGCGCGGGAACGAGCAGCAGCAGGTTGACGAAGAAGGACAGGCCGGCGACGTGCAGGAGGGGGCGGCGGAGGAGTTGGAGCAGGGGTTTCATCGGCGGCTCGAGGGTCGCGCGATCCTACCGACCGACCCGGGTGGGACGGGCGGTAGGAATCGACGCAAAGGCCGGTGACGGTCAGGGGGCGATGATGAAATCCGTGTTGTCCACGGTTCCGGTGGCAGCGGTGAGGATCGCGAACAGAACCTTGGCTCCCGCACCATTACCATCGGCGTCGTACCAAAGGTAGCCCGACGTCAGGTTTCCAGTACTCGAGTCGTAGAGGATGTAGTCGTCGGCGTCGACCGCGTTGCCCCCCGCGTTGGACCTGAAGTTGCCCGACGCCAGCACGGTGTCACCAGCGACGCTGAAGGCCGTGAAGATGTCGTCGTCGAGTGCGATCTTGTCCGCCGTGTTCGCGCTGAAGTCGGTGATGGTGTCCACATTGCCGGCACCGAGTGCCGTGTTGAAGACGAATACGTCGTTGCCGCCGCCTCCGATCAGCGTGTCGGTGCCGGCTCCTCCGACCAGCAGGTCCAGGCCGTTGCCGCCGTCCAGCGTGTCGTTGCTTGCATTGCCGAAGATCAGGTCATCGCCACCGCCACCGCCGCCGAGCAGCGCCGGATCGGGACCTGACGTTCCGGCCACCACGTCGTTGTTGGTGCCGACGACGTTCAGGTTGTAGGTGCCGCCGCCCAGCGCATAGCCATAGACGTTGCCACCGCCGGTGAAGGCGATCGTCTCCACCGCATTGGTCGCTGCCGCGTACTGGCCGACCACCGTGATGTGAGTGCTGTTCGCGTCGATGACCAGGTTGTTGCCGACCCGCTCGAAGTTCAGCGCGGTGACCGGCGTGCCGGTGATCTGAATCGCGTCGGTACCGCCTACGTCCGAGATCGACACGTTGCCCGCCGCCAGGCTGTAGGTGTAGGTCGTATTGCCCGCCCCCTCGACCACGTCGGTCACCGTCACCGCGATCGCCTGCGTGTCGACCAGCGAGCCGTCGCTGACCTGCACCGTCACGTCGTAGACGTTGTTCGCACCGACATCGCTCGGCGCCTCGAAGTCGGGCGCTGCGATGAAGGCGAGCACGCCGGTCGCCGCGTTGATGCTGAACTTGGCCGCGTCCGCACCGCCGACGATCGAGTAGCTGAAGGTCGGCGCCGGCAAGTCGGCATCGGTCGCGGTCACCGTCGTCACCGCGGTCGAGTTCTCGGCGATGCTGATCGACGCCGTGGCACCCGCGCCGTTGGAGGTGAT
>JANOKQ010000329.1:0-3947 GCA_031419375.1 Acidimicrobiaceae bacterium | reverse complement strand
CGATGATCTCCGTCGCCGTGCGGTCGTCTTCCACATACATCTCCAGGATCGGATCCAGCACCTCGTACGGCGGCAGCGACTGATCGTCGCGTTGGTCGGGTCGCAGCTCGGCCGACGGCGGCTTGGTGATCACGCTGTCGTTGATGATCTCGCGCCCAGCAACCGCGTTCACGTACCGGCACAGGTCGTACACGCGTGTCTTCCACACGTCTTTGATCACCGCGTAGCCACCGACACTGTCGCCGTACAGGGTGAAGTAGCCGACCGCCATCTCGCTCTTGTTTCCGGTGGTGAGAACCATCCAGCCGAACTTGTTCGACAGCGCCATCAACGTGGTGCCGCGAATGCGGCTTTGCAGGTTCTCCTCGGTCAGGTCCTCGTCGCGCCCGGCGAAGGACTCGGCCGTCATCTCCAGGTACGCGGCGAAGGCCGGCTCGATGGCAATCGAGTGGTAATCGATGCCCAGCCTCCCCGCGAGATCGGCGGCGTCGCTGCGCGAATGATCGCTGCTGTAGCGGCTGGGCATGCTCACCCCGTGGACGTGGTCGGCACCAAGCGCGTCGACTGCAACGCAGGCCACGATCGTCGAATCGATCCCACCCGATAGGCCGATCACCACGTCGGTGAAACCGTTCTTGCGCACGTAGTCCCCGGTGCCCAACACGAGCGCCTGATACAGCTCGGCATCGGGCGACATGGCCTCGGCAAGTCGTACCGGCGGGCGTCGATGCTGAACCACGGGCTGCTCGGACACCACGACCGTCGGCACCGCCACGATGGTGACGCGCCCTCGCGGATCGAGCAGCCGCTTGCGGTACACGGGTTCGACATCGATGTCGACGATCATCAGTTCCTCGACGAACTGTGCGGCACGGGCGATGAGCATCCCGTCAGCATCGAACACCATCGATCCGCCGTCGAACACCAACTCGTCTTGGCCGCACGCCTGGTTCACGTACACGAGTGCGCAACTGGCGTCGGCGGCGCGGGTGGCGAGCATCCGTTCACGCTCGGCCAACTTGGCGGTGTGGAACGGGGAGCCGTTGATGTTGATGTTGACCTCGGCGCCGCCCGCAGCCTGATGGGCGAGCGGGCCCGTCGGGCTCCACACGTCCTCGCAGATGCTGATGCCAACCTTCACGCCGCCGATCACGTACAGCTCATTCGGGTCGTTGCGGTCGCCGGGGGTGAAGTAGCGGGCTTCGTCGAACACCCCGTAGTTGGGCAGCAACCGCTTGCGATACGTACCGGCCACCACCCCGTTCGCACAGATCGCGGCTGCGTTGTAGAGATCGCGATCGGCGTCGACGAACCCGACCACGGCCGCGCACCGACGAGTGCGTGCCGCCAACTTGGCAAGCGCAACCTTGTTGTCATCGACGAAGCCCGGCTTCAACACCAGGTCCTCCGGCGGGTACCCGGTGATCGCCAGTTCGCCGAACGCGACGATGTCACAGCCCGCCGCGTCGGCCTCGTCGTAGGCCGCAATGATCTTGGCGAGGTTGGCTTCGACCGCGCCAACCGTCGGGTTGAGCTGAGCCAGAGCGATGCGCAGTCGTGCCACGGGTGCAGGCTAGCGACACACGCGAACCCCATTGACGGACAAGATGCCAGGTCGTACGCTCATCCTCTGGCGGAGTAAAGCGAAAGCGGGCGGAAATGCGGCGCAGTGCAGTGACCACGGGTGTGATCGGGTTTCTCGCGAGCGTGCTCACGACGACAACGGGGCCGGTGCTGACGCCCACAGCGACAGCAGGCCCAACATGGACCACCTCGCCGACCACGCTCGTGGGGCTGAGCTACACGCTGCCCGGGCAACCTGGCGGATCGGTGATGGTCGGCGACTCGTTGCTGTTCGCCAACGGTGACACGGCCGCCGCGCCCAGTCGCCTCACCGTCAACCGGGATTCGATGTTCATTGGCGAACGGGGCAATCCGAGCGCCCCGCTCACCCAGATCAGCCGCCAGTACGAAGCGGGCGTCGATCTCAATGGCGACGGCGACGGCGTCGACGGGTTCGTGGTCACCACGGTCGAAGGCGGTGCACCGCAGCGGCATTTCTCGTCCGGCTCGTGCAAGCAACGCGTCAACGTCAACCTGGCCCTGCACTGCCGGAGCGAAGTCAACGGCGATCTCAACGGTGACGGCGACCTCACCGACCAACAGGTGATGAGGGTGCTCGCCGGAGGCTCGATCGAACCGACGGGGGTGTTCCTCGACTCGACCATCAGTGTGCTCTCGGTCGAGATCAGCGAGCTTCCCGATGGCCGGTACTACTGGGCGGAGACGATCTTTTCTGGTGACGGGACGCAGACGATTCCGGTCCCTGGTTCCAACGTCGTGGGGATGAGTTCCGGCAGCCCGTTGGTCTGCCCCAGGGGCACTTACGGCGGGTGCAAACTGGTACCTCCGGGTGGGCAACCGGTCGATGTGGGATCGGCACTTCCGTTCGGGATCCAGGCGGGATCGGTTTACTGGATCACCGAAAGCGAGCGGCGGTTGGGCGACCGAAACGGCGATGGTGATCTACTCGACGAACAGCTCTGCAGATTGAGCGCATCGGGTGCGCCGACGTCGTGTGCTGATGTACGACCGATTTCGTCGTCGCAGTATCCGATCATCTCCACCGGCGAAGACCGCGGGTTGGTGATCGGCTACTCCCCTTGGACGTCGCCCTTCCACCGGATCTTCTACGCAGGCCCGGCAACCTCGACGCTCGTGGACCTCGGGTCGTATGGAGGTTTTGCTCTTCGTTTCGAAGGTGGCGGCGCGCTTGTCACCGTCCATGCGAACACACTCGGCCAGACCGCCAGCTACGCCAGCTACGTCACCAAGTTCGTCAGCCCCGACGGCGCGATCACCGACGTCTTGTCCAGTCGAGAGATTCCGGTGAAAATGAGCACCGGTCGGAATGAAGCGTTGCTGGCCGTCACTGAGAGCCTCGGGTTCGATTACAACGGTGATGGCGACTGGCTCGACCGGGTGTCGTTCATCGTGACAAGCGGCCCGGCTGGCGGACGGATCACCCGTCTGCAGTTCCCGCCGATCCTGGAAAACAACTACGGCTACCCGAGCGTCCGCGCCATCGGGGCGGGCGCGACCGTCGTGGTGTTTGCCGAGCCCGGCGTCGATCTGAACGGAGACGGCGACACCCTCGACAGGGTGTATCACGGCGTCAACCCCGACGGCACCGTCGTGAACCTGCGCTACGCGAGCGGCCCTGCCGTGCCGACCGGAGCGCGTCACGCAGCCATCGAACCGATCGCTCCCGGCATTGCGGCCGTTGCCGTCGATGAAGCGTCACAAGGCACCGACATGAACAGCGACGGCGACCTCCTCGACGTCGTCGCCGTGCGCGTCGTCGCGCCGGACTTCCCCAACTTCGCAGTGGTGAGTCCCGACCGCCTGCTCGACACGCGACTCGAAACGCAGGCCGGCTATTCCGGAGCGAAGCCGGACGCGGGTCAGACCGTCACGCTGCAGGTCACCGGTCGGGCTGGCGTACCCACCTCAGGCGTCACCGCAGTTGCGATGAACGTCACCATCACCGAGGCCACCGCGCCGGGATTCGTGACCGTGTGGCCGGGAGGTGAACGTCCCACCACGTCGAACCTGAACGTCGAGTACGCCGGCCAGACCGTACCCAACCTGGTGATCGTCCCCGTCGGGCCTGACGGCAAGATCCGGTTGTTCACCCAATCAGGCGGGCATCTCATCGCCGACATCGCCGCGTGGTTCGGCCCGGCGTCGCCGTTGACCACGCAGTCGCCACGGCGGATCCTCGACACCCGCCCGGACACCGCGATCGCCTACACCGGCACCAAGCCGGGGGTCGGCCAGACGGTGGTGTTACCAATCCCGGCCTCGACCGCACCCCCTGGGTCGATGGTGGTGATGAACGTCACCGCGACCGAAGCGGCCGGCGCCGGATTCGTCACCGTATGGGG
>JANOKQ010000328.1:0-2239 GCA_031419375.1 Acidimicrobiaceae bacterium | reverse complement strand
TGCGACGGAGCGCGGCTTCGGCCCGGCTCAAGAACGCGACGGCGGCCAGGAGATGGACCGGCCCCAGCCGTCACCGTACTCGGCGCCCGGGCGCGTCTCGAGCCAGGTGACGAGCAGAGTTTCGATCACTTCGTCGGTGGCGAACGTACCGAGGTGCGCGGTGAGGCGTACATGTTCGTGATCGAGGTTGCGAAACACGATGTGCGACGGGTTGCTGCGCGGCACCGTGATGGTGCTCAGCCGGCCAGGAATGCCCCCAACCTGCGCCCACAGTTCGCCGCCTTCGTAAAACACCGTGGCAGTCACGTTGCTCTTGGCAGCCAGGCTCTGCGAGCCCTTCTCGTCGGCTTCTGACTCTTCGTTGCTCTCGCACACTTCCGGGTCGGAGGCGATGGTGTGGTGCTCGGGAATCGAGCGCTGACCGTCGATGGCCATCACCGCCCCGGTGCTCACCAAACCAAGTGCAGCGATGGCGCAGATTCCGCTGACGATGCCCTTCTTGATCCCCGGGCGAGCGGAGATGACGAACCCGGCGACGAGCAAAAGGGCGGCAATGATGCCGAACACCGCCGGTCCAGAGGCCTTCGACACGAACAGCATGATCCGCGAGAACGAGTAGATGATCACGGTGAGGCCGATCGCGCCCAGCACCGGGAACTCGAGCGGGTTGAGCAGGCGTTTGCGTACGCTGGCGTTGAACACCCGGTCACCCGAAGCCCGTTCGCTCCAGCCCTGCACCATCCACTCCACCACCGTGGCCAACAGCACGACGATGCCGGCTTTGAACACGACCGGGGTGGCGACGATCCCGATGGCGACGAGCGCGGCGCCGAACGCGCCGATCGCCGGCCACATGCTTGCCCCCGGGGCCTCGTCGGCGGCCGGGGAGTTGGTGGCCGCGTCGGGCTGCATCGAGCCCACGTTGGAATCACGGACCAAGAAGTTGATCGTGGTCAAGAAGGCGAGCGCGATGGCAGCGCTGATCAACCCGATCGTGGCTGTCCACCCGACGTTGCCGCCGGTGGTGACACCGAAGACGATCGCGGTGACGATGGTGAGGGTGGTTGCTCCGAGGAGGAGCTTCGAACCGGTGGTGAACATCAGCGGGTTACCTGCTCACTTCGTGACGTAGACGACGAACCACAGCACGGAGTACACCGCGCCGAGAAAATACCAGAACATGGCGTGCGCGGCGACGATCTCGCGATCGTGGATGCGCCCACCGAGATAGCGGAATGCAGTGACCATCGTGAACACGAGGCCGACGATCATCAGCGCCAGGAACGTCCCGGTGAGCGCGTAGAACATCATCTGATAGGTGCCATCGGCGATGCCGAGATCCATCTGGCGGTAGGCGAAGGCTTGGCCGTTGATGATCGCCACACCCACCAGCGCAACGAGCCCGAGCGCCATGCCGACGTGGCTGCGGTACCCGCGGCGAGCGGCGTGGACAGCCCACTGGGTGAACACGAACACAGCCAAGAACGCGATCAACATGTTGTTCGTGGCAACTTCGGGCACGATCGAGTCGGATGGCTTCCACACGCCGCTGCCAGCGTTGAGCTCGGACTGGCGGAGGCGGATGTACAGCGCGACCATTCCGCCGTACAACATGGTTCCGGCTGCGCAGGCCAGCGCCGTGCCGACAAACACTTGGTTATGCGGCCGACGAACAGGACCAGCGGTCAATGCCTGCATCACGAATCACCTTGCTTGGAACGGGCACCCGTGGAGGCGGTGCTCGCGGACGAATCTGCTCGAGCCCGACCTTTTTCCTGACCTCGTACCCGGCTGGGGGTACGTTCGGGTTTCAGGTCGAGGAGTGGCGCAGCCGACTTGATGATGTGGATCTCGGCGAAGTTGTTGGCCGGTGCCGGCGAGGTGGTGGCCCACTCGAGCGTTTGCCCGTCCCACGGATCGTCGCCGGCCACACCGCCGCGACGCATCGATTGCACCACCAACCCGACGAAGGCAACAACGGTGAGCGCCATCAGACCGTGGCCGATGGTGGCGAGCATGTTCCACAACTCCTGCGGCCCGCTGTAGTCGAATTCGGTGACACCGGCAGGTTGTTTGGCGAACCCGGCGATGTAGTACGGGAACGAGGCCAACACGGTGGCCGTCAGGCCGAGCAACGCGAGCGGCAACACCTTGGCGTCGGGCAACGTCCGTCCTGACAACTTCGGGGTCCAGTAGGCAATCCCCCCCATCGCCGCGAGCACCGTGCCGTAGCACACGT
>JANOKQ010000327.1:0-1999 GCA_031419375.1 Acidimicrobiaceae bacterium | reverse complement strand
GCTGTTTGTTGACCTGAAATCCGACGATGTCTTGGGCTACTCCAACGAGCAAACCACCCGCAAACGTGATCGGGATGCTGGTGAATCCGCCGATCGCCGCCGCCCCGAAGGCGTACGTCGCCAGGAAGATCAGGCTGTACGGCTGGAGCCCGACAAGCGGCAGGATGAGCACACCCGACAGCGCTGCGAAGGTCGCTCCGATCATCCAGGCGATCCGCCGAACGCGCACCGGGCTCGTCCCCAGTAGGTCAAGCAGATCAGGGTCATCAACCGCCGCCCGCATCGACGCACCGAGGCGCGTGTAGCGGAACAGGGCATAGAGCGCGGCAGCGGCAGCGATGGCGACCACCGCGGTGACGAGTTGGTCGCCGAAGACATTGACGTCGAGTATCCGCCATTTGTATTGCTTGCGGTTTCCCAGTGGCAGGAAACGGTCGACCCTCAAACCGTTGTTGCTCGCGGGATAAAACAGTAGGCAGATCGCCGGCACCATTACCATCAGGGCAACGGTGCCGACGATCTTCATCGTCGTGCGTTGTCTGGAGAGGTTGCGCGCAACCAACTCCATCACCAGGCCAAACAGCGGTCCGGCGATGATGACCGCAAGGAAGACTGCGATCTTCCAATCCCACTCGAGGGTGACGCGCATCCAATAGAAGATCAGCGCGGCCGCCGTGAGGATCGCCCCATGGCCGAAATTGAAGATACCCGATGTCTTGAACGTCAGGACCAGGCCACTACCAGCCAGACCATAGATCGTTCCCGTCACCAATCCGGTGACGATGAACGGCAGGAAATCAGCCACGCGAGTCGGTCACTCGGGTGGATAGCACTGGTACTTCAGGCCACCAAGTGGGTTGGTGAACTCGCCGTCTTTTAGGACATAGGGCCAGAAGCACGGCCGATGCTTGGCCAGTTCGCCCTTGGTGAAGGTCACCGGTGCAATGAGACCATCGAGGGTCTCGTCTTTGACCGTGTACATGTTGTCCATCGCCTCTGCCGCAGTCGGGTCGTCACCGAGTTCTGCGTTGGCCTTGGCAAACAACTGCAGCGCACCCCAGATACCCGTGGCCGTCGGATCGTTGATCGCATCGTCGTCGAGGCCCGCAGCGGTGAGGGCGTCGCGATACTCGACCACCGGTGCGTCATCGACCCACCACGGGAACGCGTTGAGGCCGCCGGCGAGGGTGATGCCCTCGGTGGTGATCAGATCACCGCGCACCGATCCAGCCGAGGCACCGAAGGTACCGGTGTATCCCTGATCGCTGCAGTCGCTGAAAATCATAGCACCGGCGGATCCGCTGAGGCTGAGCTGGAAGAATTCGACCCCCTGCAGAAAACATTGGATGCACTCGGCGTTGTAGTCGGGCGCGGATGAACTCACCTTGGTCACACCGAGGTCGGTCAACCCCAAGGCCGCAGCAGTCGTCGAGAACACCGGGGCGGCCTGCGAACATGAATCGACCTCGGCGCACGCAGCCGTCACCAGCGTCGTCGCACCCACGGTCTGGGCGGCGAGTACTTGCTCATCGACGACGGCTCCGAACGTGGTCGTCAAGGGAAATGCATTGGGCAGGGCACACGCCACAGCAGCACCGGGATCGGTACTGCAGCGCAGCTGGAAAGCCTCGATATCACCGCCCCACACTGACGGGTTGTACCCGACGCCGAGGATCGGGATGCCGGTCTTGCCCAGGCTCTCGGCCATCGCCGACTCGGTCGATGACGACTCCAGCAGGATCATGATCGGCTTCTTCGCCACCATCTCGTCGAGAATCGCCTGCGACTTCGCCGCGTCGCCGCCGTTGTCGGCGACCTCAATCGTGACCGGATGGCCATTGATCCCGCCCTTGGCGTTGATGAACGCGCCCCATGCCTGAATGATCTCAGCGGCCTGCGGGGGTCCGGCAGACGGACCTGTTGCATCGATGATCGCAGCGATCATAACGGGCGACTTGGCTGGCTCTGCGGGTTCGGTCGCCGCGGGCTCGCTCGTCGG
>JANOKQ010000326.1:0-5121 GCA_031419375.1 Acidimicrobiaceae bacterium | reverse complement strand
CCCCCGGCTTGCCTGCCACTGCTGCACGAGTGCAAGTGTTACTCCATGCGCTATGCCGTCAGCACGTCACCGCAACGCACCACCTGGCCCTGGTTGCTCGAGGCGTGGCAGCGCGCCGACGAACACGCGCTGTTCGAATCGGGGTGGACCTTCGATCACCTCTACCCGCTGCAGGGCGACTCGACAGAAGACTGCTTCGAGGGATGGATGATGCTGGCTGCGCTGCTGCACGAGACGACGCGAATTCGGGGCGGCGTACTCGTCACCGGGATGGTGTACCGCCACCCCGGCGTGCTCGCCAACATGGCCAGCACGCTCGACATCACCTCCGGTGGCCGACTTGAGCTCGGCGTCGGCGCCGGGTGGAACGACGAAGAATGCGAAGCGTTCGGCATCGAGCTTGGTTCGCTGAAAGAACGCTTCGACCGGTTCGAGGAATCCCTCGCCGTGCTGGCGAGCCTGCTCAGCAACGAGCGGACCACCTTCGATGGCGAGTACTACCAACTCGTCGAGGCGATGAACAACCCCAAGCCGTTGCAGACGCGCCTGCCGATCTGCATCGGCGGGTCAGGGCCGAAGCGCACGCTGCCGCTGGCCGCCCGCTACGCCGATCACTGGAACTTCGCTGGCGGCGGAACCGGCACCGATGGCTTCACGACGGCCCGGCGCGTGCTGCACGAATCATGCGCGGCAATCGATCGCGATCCGGCCGAGATCACCTGTAGCACCCTGGTCCGCTACAGCGGCGACCTCGACGCGCTAGTCGCCGACGTCACCGCGTTCGAAGCGGCTGGGGCCGATCTCGCCATTGTCTCGATCGCCAAGCACCTGCCACCGTCGTGCATCGACGACGTGGCCGTGGCGCTCTCCACACGCTGACCGCACCCAAGCGGGCGGGACTCAGGTGCGCGGGCGCACCACCTCGACGTTGCCCTCGCTCCACACCTGCACCAGCCGCCGGAACGAGATTCGCCAGCCGTCACCGGTGCGCACCAACTCGTCTTCATACCGTCCGGCGATGATGTAGTTCACTCCGCCGACAGCGTCGTTGCGCACGTGCTGGGAATGTAGGTAGCAGCGACTGGTGGCACGGTCACCGTCGATGGTGACGAGATGATTGGTGACCGTGTGCTGCGTCGCGTCGAGCGGATCGACCGCACTGGAGATGCGGTCGCGGATGGCATCACGACCCTCCAGCAGGGGCGAGCGCAACTTTGCGGTTGCGTCGGCGATGAACACGTCGTCGAGCAACGGCCAGTTTTTGCTGTCGAGGGCCCAGCAGTAGCGGTGGGTGATCTCGATGATGGCCAGCCGGTCGGCCACTTCCTGCGGAGAAAGAGAAGCGCTCATGATGAAAGCATCCCACCGTCGACGGCGAGCGCGTGGCCCGTGGTGAATGACGATTCGTCCGAGCACAGCCACAGCGCCGCCGCGGCGATCTCGCCCGGCGTGCCGAAGCGACCGAACCGGCTCAGTCGACCGGCGACCTCGTTGGCATCGCGACCGCGGCGGTCGATCGCGGTGCGCAACATCGGTGTATCGATCGCTCCAGGGCAGATCGCGTTGACCCGGATGCCGTGGCGGGCGTAGTCCATCGCCGCGCTGCGGGTGAGGCCGAGCACCGCATGCTTGCTCGCGGTGTAGGCGGGCTGATTCGGTTGCGGCTTGAATGAGTTGGTCGAGGCGATGTTGACGATGCTCGCCGTGCCCGCCCCGCCCTCCGTGCCCGCCAGCATCGCGGTGATCTCGGCCTTCATGCACAGGAACATCGAACGCACGTTGATGTTCATCAACCGGTCGAAGTCGTCATCGGTGCACTCGTGCAACGGCACCGTCTCGGTCTCGATCGCGGCAGCGTTCACCGCGGCATCGAGTCGGCCGAACCGTTCGAGCGCGATGGCAACGGCCCGTTCGATCGTTGCCCCATCGGCGATGTCCCCCGCCACTGTCAGCAGCCGGTCGTTGGTCCCGCCACCGTTCGCCATGTCGGCGAGCCCTCCGGCGTCGCGGTCGGTGGCGACCACGCACGCTCCGGCAGCGAGCAGCGCATCGGTGATCGCCGTGCCCATCCCTCCGGCTGCACCCGTCACCACGCACACCCGCGCTGTCATGTTAGGCATCTCGCCCCTCCTCGTTGTTTGTGCCTGCCGCGTGCAGGCTCCGTGCGCCGGCGCCGATGCGTTCGACGTGCGCGTCGGGGTTGGCCCATCCCCACGTGCTACACACCTCGAACGACAGCGGGGCTGTGGTCCCCGTGCCGCGCACGGCAGTCAGGAATCCGGCGAGGTCGAACTCGCCGTCGCCGGGCGGCCTGCGGTTGGCGAGGCAATCGGTGTAGTAATCCGGATTCTCGGCAACCACCGTGCCGTCGTTGATCTGAATACCGGTGATCAGTTCGCCGGGAAGCGCGGCGATCGCATCGAGGTCGCGGGCACCGCGTTCGTGATGCCACACGTCGACGCAGATCCCGCCGTTGGGCCGACCGGCGGCCTCGACGATGCGGCGCGCATCATGCACGTCGACCACATCCGTGAACGGGAGGAATTCCAGCCCGACCACCAGCGAGTGGTCTGCGGCGCGGTCACACAGCGAGCCGAACGCCCGCCCCGCTGCGGCGATGTCGTCGCCGGCCGGACCGATCACCTGCATGTACCGGCACCCGAACGCATCGGCCATCCGGAACGCCACCGCTTCGCGTTCGGCTGCCTCGCCACCACCCGGCCCACTGCCGCCCGGCCCGTGAATACCCAGGCCGGAGATCACCTCGATCTCGCGCAGCCGAACACCGTGCTGATCGAGCAACTCGCCCAGCCGACCCGGCGCATCACCCGACCGTTCGAGCTGTGCGTAGTGACCGATGTACATCCCGATCCCATCGAAGCCATGCGCCGCGGCCAGGCGGATCCGGTCGTCGATCGGGTGATATCTGGCCAGACTGAAGTGGCTGAGGACGATCTCGCTGGCGATCTCGCTGGCGGTAGCGGCCAGACCGGTCATGGATGGTGAAACTCGTCGGCCTCAGCGAAGAGCGCGGCCAGCGTGTCGTCGCTGTCGGCGGCGATGATGTCGTCGACCCATTCGTGGAACCGTTGGCAGGGACCCTCGTTGCGGCCGAACACGAACTCGGTCTTGGCACCGGTCTTGACCGTTCGCTGGATGCGGTTGCCGGTGTAGTAGTCCTCGTCACGCACCACGTGCAGCAAGAAATCCATCTGCTTGTCGATCAGGGTCATCGACTCGTCGTCGGGGGTGAAGGTGGCGAGGAAGTTCTGCACCGTCACCGACGTCTCAGGCGTGTCGCCGGGGAACAACTGCGAGATCATGAACAGCCGGCCGCCCGCTTCGAACCCGGCGATCGACACGTGCGGGAAGATGGTCCACACACCGCCGGTCAGCTTGGTCATCGGCCATTCATCCTCGGGCATCGCGTCGAGCGCGAGCACGCGCTGATCGGGTTGCACGTTGCGTTGGTGCGGCCCCCACGCGTCATTGATCGTCTTGTTGTTGTACTCACCGCCGAAGGTGTTCTTGTGCAGGACCGGTAGGTGGTAGAAGTCGAGGTAGCCGTCGTAGGCCAGTTTCCAGTTCGGTCCCTCGACCTGTTGGCGACCGACGAGCGTGCACGAGGCAAGGTCGAGGTGTTCGAGCATCTCGCCGTAACCGCACAGGTGAGCATCAATATCGAACGGCATGCCCGGGGTGATTCCCCCGAACACGATCCCAGCCCGTTCGGCCACTGGGAGCGACGTCAGTCCGAGGCAGCTCATGTCGACCTCGCCAAAGTTGGCCCGGTCGAGGATGCCAACCAGGGCACCAGTGGTGTCATAGGTCCACGCGTGGTACGGACAGCTGAACCGCCGCGCCGTACCCGAGCCTTCTTCCATCACCATCGCCCCGCGATGGCTGCACATGTTGACGAACGAGCGCAACACACCATCGTCGCCACGCACCAGCAACACCGGCACACCCATCACGTCGAGCGCTTTGTACGAATGAGGTTCGCGCAGTTCACAGCTGAACCCGAGCATCAACGGCACACGCCGGAACACCCGGTCCATCTCGAGCTTCCAGCGGGCAGGGTCGTAGTAGTTGCTCGCCGGCACACGCTTGACCGCGGCATCGAGTGGGACCGTGCCTGCCCGCGCATGGGCGAGGGTGCGGCGGAGTGCAACAACCAATGCTTCACGACTCATGATCTCTCCAGTCTCAGCGGGCGGGCCCGAGGGTCAGCCTGTGGTGGGAAGTGGTGGTACTGATTCGACCATGCGGTGGTTGGCAATGATGGGTCCGGAGACCCAGCCGCACAACTGCGGATCGCACTCGCGCAGCTCGCCTTCAACCCAGCGGCCCTCGTGGGTGAATCGTCCCCATCGGTCGCCGTCGGTGACGAGCACATTGCCCATCGCGTCCTGCTCGTACAGGGCGCGGGTGAAGGGGTGGCGGACGCCCAGCATCAGTCACGCTCCAAGTATTCGTCGAGCTTGGCGTGCAACCAGCGCACCTTGCTCTCCTGGTAGTTGCCGAGCGTTATCCCCGGTTTGCGCGTGCTCTCGAGTCCCTGTTGCACCTTGGGCATGTTGAACAGGTCCTGATCGAACACCTTGGCGAGCATGCCCAGCTCCGGTGCGGCGGTGAACGACTCGTAGTCCTCCAGCCAGTGGACCTTCGCCGGCGGCGGCCGATCGCCGCTGAACGGGGCAAGGAAGATGACCTCCATGATCGCGCTGCGATGATCGTCGCCGTTGGGGCGGAACCGGTACACGATGCGGTTGAACGCGCCCCACGGGTGAAAGTTGGGGAACACCGTGTAGTCGAGGCTGTCCATCATCTCCGCGTCGCTCAACCGGTCGGCCCACTCACCGGTCACAGCACGCCACCGGTCGCGGCTGCCGGCCGCGCCGATGGCCCGCATCGACTGTCCCTCGCTCACCGGGAGCGGATTGCTTCGATCGACACGGACGTCCATCATCGCCCGCATCATCTCATCTTGCGTCGGCGTCCACTCGAGCAGCGGGCTGGCCGTGCCGCCGGCGGTGATCACCCGGGCGAAGTTGTCCCAGATGTCGACCTGGCTGTTGGTGTCGCCGAGGTACGGCATCACCTGCGGATGGGTTGCGTTCA